>JAICKZ010000326.1 GCA_025927665.1 Steroidobacteraceae bacterium
AAACATCTGATACGTCTGATTGCTCGCAGCCATCACGAGCGCGATCACCAACAACCTCCTGCTGCTTCACGTGAGTTATTCAAAGTATTACGTGAGATGATGGGACTCATTGAGTGACCGTTGACCAGAACCTATCGTATAGTTAAACGTTTTGTAATATTGACTGTTATTATTAGCGCATGAACACTGCAAACAAGACTCCTTTGGTAGGCATTATCATGGGTTCCAGTTCGGACTGGGAGACCATGCAACCTGCTGCAGAAGCACTTGAAAAATTGAATATCCCTCATGAGGTGCGCGTGGTATCGGCACATCGCACACCGGATTTGTTATTTGAATATGCCACCACCGCACGCAGTCGTGGAATCGAAGTTATTATCGCAGGCGCTGGAGGTGCCGCTCATTTACCAGGCATGACAGCATCGAAGACAACCTTGCCGGTACTGGGTGTACCAGTGCAATCAAAAGCATTGAATGGCATGGACTCGTTATTGTCCATTGCACAAATGCCAGCAGGCATTCCGGTGGGTACATTAGCCATTGGCAAAGCCGGTGCAACCAATGCGGCGTTGCTGGCGGCAGCGATGCTTGCCAATAAATATCCTGCTATTCACAAGGCAGTGGTTGCATTTCGTTCATCACAAACTGAACGCGTATTGGCTCAACCTGATCCACGTATCATGCACTCGACTTGAGCTGCATGTCAGACGATCGTTTCTCTCAATACTTATTTATAATTTTTAGACTATGAACATTGGCATTATTGGCGCCGGTCAACTGGGACGAATGATGGCGCTTTCAGGTTACCCATTGGGATTGAGATTTACATTGCTTGATCCCAATCTCGATTCATCCGGTGCACAAGTTAGCGATTGCATTCAAGGTGAATATGACGATGCGACCGCATTGCAAATGCTTGCAGCAAAAACAGATGTCATTACTTTTGATGTTGAAAATGTGCCGGTTGAAGCCGTCATGCCAATTGCACAACTCAAACCGTTTTATCCGCCCGTGAATGCATTGGCTGCATCGCAAGATCGTTTGGTTGAAAAAACATTGTTTCGCAAGCTAGGTATCGCAACGCCAGAATTTCGTGCGGTTGACTCATTGCTTGATTTGCAACAAGCGGTGAAGGACATCGGTGTACCAGGCATTTTGAAAACTCGCCGGTTGGGTTACGATGGCAAGGGACAGTATCGATTAAAAAACCAACGCGATATTGAAGCGGCATGGAATGCGCTTTCATCACTTGGTATCGCACTAATCTATGAAGCCTTTGTGCCCTTCACTCGCGAAGTTTCTATTATTGGCGCACGTAATATCAAGGGCGAGATTGCCATTTATCCGCTTACTGCCAATGTACATCAACACGGTATTTTGCATTACAGTGTCGCACCATATCGTCATATGTCTTTACAAAAATTGGCAGAGACTTATCTCAAGCGCGTAATGAAACATTTCAATTACGTCGGTGTGTTGACTATCGAGTTTTTTGTATTGAATGGGAAGTTGCTGGCCAATGAAATGGCGCCACGAGTTCATAACTCTGGTCATTGGACTATTGAAGGTGCTGAAACCAGTCAGTTTGAAAATCACATTCGTGCCATTTGTGGATTACCTTTGGGCAGTACGGCGGCACGTGGTTATGCAGGCATGCTTAATTTTATCGGTATCTTACCCGAATGTGAATTGATCCTGAAATCGCCGGGCGTTCGCTTCCATCATTATGGCAAAGAAGCGCGTCCTGCGCGTAAACTGGGTCATGCAACCATCGTCGCTTCCAGTGCCAGTAAACGCGACCATGCATTGAAAAAGCTGCTGAAATACAGCCTTTCATAGTGCCACTCGTGTGATACAGTAAATTATGCTATCGCATCAGAAATAACGGTACACTTGATCGGACAACGAGTGAATTCAGATTGGATTTCAACTGACACATGTATCTTGACCTTTTTAAGCTCAACCAACTACCCTTCCGGCTGACACCCGACCCGGCATTTCTGTACATGTCGCGCAATCATGCGCGCGCCAAATCCTACATGGAATCCACCATTTGGTTTACAGATGGTTTTGTGATTATCACCGGTGAAATCGGCGCGGGTAAAACTACTTTGATCGAAACCTTTATCAAGGAACTGGAGAAAGATGTCATCGTTGCGTTAGTGAAGCAGACGCAACTTTCTCCCGTAGAGTTTTTGCAAGCGGTACTGGTTGAATTTGGTATTCAACCTTTCCATATGAAAAAAGTTGAATTGCTTGCAACGCTTAATAATTTTCTGGTGGAACAATATCAGAATGGACGCCGTGTATTGTTGATCGTGGATGAAGCACAAAATCTGGTCACGCGAGTATTGGAAGAAGTTCGACTACTCTCAGGTATTGAAACTAGTCAGGAAAAAATTCTACGCATCATTCTGGTAGGTCAGCCAGAACTGAATCAAAAACTGGATCAACCGGAACTCGCACAGCTGACACAACGAGTACGTTTGCGTTTTCATTTAACGCCGTTATCACGTGATGACTCTGAACACTATATACAACATCGACTTGCAGTAGCGGGTTCTAGCGGTCGGCAAATTTTTATGCCCGATACTTATTCGTTGATTTACCGCTTTACGGGCGGAGTGCCACGTCTGACTAACACGCTGTGCGATACCGCCATGATGTCAGCGTTCACTCGGGATAGTGATGTAGTCACGGTCCAGTTTGTTCAGTCAGCCATTACAGAACTGGGTTGGCGTGAGTATGCAGAGTATTCTACAAAACTCCCCAATAACGGAAACACCTCGAACACCAGCACGCAACAAATCTTGTCGACTAGTGAATCACCGGTAGAATCTACTTTTGGACGATTGTTGTTATCTCGTCA
>JAICKZ010000053.1 GCA_025927665.1 Steroidobacteraceae bacterium
AGTTTATATGCTTGGCAAAAAACACAGGAAGAGCGTCTAGAGCAGCAAGGCAAAAAAGGATTCCAATATAGCTTCGCTGTGATAAAGGAAATTTGGGACCAGCGCTCTGTCGAAGTTATTGAATTCATCTTATTGATTCCAATATTACAAATCACGTTAGGCGGAGCATGCCTTGTGGCCATCATTACAGCGTTTAATTATTTTGGCCCTCAACATCAGACAATCAGTGTAGCTGCCCCTACTTCAAATCTAACAACAAGTGGTGATAGCTTTTCTCAGTGGCACGCGATGTAATGGAGCACCTATTATTAGAGACAAAGATACCCTAATTCCACATTCCACTGAACCTGCGCAAAAAATGCTGATCACGAAAAAGCTTCGATAAAACCGTTGCGCTAATTGCATTGACGCGCCAATTCAGCGCGTCAATGCACAGGTCACTTAAGTAGGTCAGCGGTTCACTTTTTTCGCCTTACAAACACAACTCGACGATCGAGTGGTAGATCGCCGCGGCGTGACCGGCGCGCTCGGAGCCTACGAACAGAAAGCTCTTGCGCCCGACGGCCACACTGCGCATCAGTCGCTGCGCGTAATTGTTTGATGCATAGAGCCCGGCCATGGTGAAGTTCGTCAGCGCCATCCAATACTTGAGAGCGTAATTCACCGCCTGGCCCAGGCTGTCTTTGGGCAATATCGATTGCACAGCATTGTCGAGCCAGGCTTTGAACTTCTGCAGCAGCGCCTGCTATTTATTCTTCACTGCATCTTTGGCAGCCGCTTCGGCCTGAGCCTTTGCATCCACTGCTTCGGTCACAATGCGCATAGGAATCTCGTCGCCAACCAGAGGAACGAAGGCGCCGAGGCCGAAATCAGATCGTTGGAGCGTGGTCGTCGCGTCGAATCCGACCGCCAGCAGACCGGTTCTCGGGTTGATACCCACCTTGACAATTGTGACGTCAAGAGTGACTGGCTTGGTCACACCGTGGAGGTTTAAGTCTCCTGTGACCTTTAACTGATTCGTCGCAGCGCCCTTCTCGACCTTTGTGCTTTTGAATGTGACAATCGGGAATGTGGCTGTGTCGAAGAATTTCTTCGTCTTAAAATTGTCGTCAAGAGCAGGGACGCCGGTGTGTAAGCTCGATAGCGGAATCGTGACCGTCACGGAAGACTTCGTCGGATCGGCCTGATCAAACTCGAGGGTACCTTCACCCTGGGAAAACTGCGCAGCCGGACTCGAAAAGCCCAGATGATTCCAGCGAAATATGCCCTGGGTGTGATCGGGATCGAGCGTGAAGGTTGTAGCGTAGATAGGCAGCGCCATAAGAACAAGCAAAGTAGCAACGATATGACGAATCATGGGAAAGCGACCTCTCGGCTGGTGGTGATTCATGGCCGGCGATTGTGGGCAAGGGCGATTCGAGAAGTCCTGAACCTGCTCTGAAACCAGTTGAATAGTTCTGAAGGAATGAAAGTGCAGCCCGCTGAAGTTGCCTCGCATCAAGCGACTGCTATACTGCGATAGTGTCGATTTTCCGACGAAAATTAATGGTTTATAGCTACCTGCATGGATCACCCAACCTCAATACCGCTTCGCATCGGCGACTGGTGCGTCGATCCTGCCTCCGGCCAAATTTCGCGAGAAGGAAACAACATCCGGGTGGAAGCGCGGACGATGAGGCTATTGGTGTACCTTGCCCGACACACCGGCGAGGTCGTGAGCATCAACGAATTGCTTAATGAGGTCTGGTCGGGGGTGATCGTTACCCAGGACTCCGTCTATCAAGCTGTTGCTTCGCTGCGTCGTTTGCTCGGAGATGACGCCAAAGAGCCCGCTTATATTGCGACGGTGCCACGTCTCGGTTATCGGATAGTGGCAACAGTGAGCCCGTGGGACGATCAGCCGCTCGTGATGACTCCTCCACCCGCGTTGACCGGGGCAGGACCGACTGGGGCGATCGATAAGCCTACACCCAGCTCGCGCCGCAGGGTCGGTGCACTGTTAGTCGGTGGCGCCACAGTTTGTCTCGCGCTCGGCATCGCCTTCTTTTTCTACAGCAAAGCATACAACCATCAAGCCGCCACAACAATAATCGGTGTACCGCAAAAATCCGTCGCCGTGCTTCCTTTTCTCGATCTAACTACTCAGGAGATGAACGAGGAATATTTTGCCGATGGCATGACCGAGGAGCTAATCGATAAACTCAGCAAGGTGCCAGGCCTCCGGGTGCCTCCTCCCACTTCCTCTTTTTATCTCAAGGGCAAGCAGCTAAAGGTCACCGAGATCGCCAAGTCCCTCGGGGTAGCGTATGTACTTGATGGCAGCGTGCGTAAATCGGATGCCACATTGCGCGTCGCGGCGCGACTGATTCGCGCCGACGATGGTTACGTTATCTGGTCCGAAACCTACGATCGACCATTAACCAATAAACTAATGGTACAGGACGACATAGCCAGCGAAGTCACAAAAGCGCTGAGAGCGTCGATTAAATAATGCCTGCGCCTCGGAGACTCACGTCGGCTAGCGTCAGTGGTGAGACAGTAATTTGTGATTGTCTCAATGGCTGTGATTAAGTACATGATTCAAGGTACTCCCAACGCCACTAAATTTGAGAATCTACATCAATAACTTGCTCAATAATGTGGTGGTCGTTCTTCTTGTTGCGTATAGGGACGCGCTTCATGCTTGAGTTCGTCAATGCGACCCAGCACATTGGTCAGCTGCGAGCGTAACGCATCCAGCTCGCGTTGCTGACGATACACTACGTCGCTCAATTCGTGATTAGCGCGTTCCAGGAAGGCAATTTTGAGTTCAATTCGCTCGACATTTTCATTGTTCATCGCTTACATCACCGTTCATCTGTAGTTGTCAGCAGCATACCGATTTTTACTTACTATTTTGATTGCTGATAGCGGTGATCAGACTGCGGTATTTGGTCTAAGAATTTAAAGAGGACGTGGTCCATATGATAACGTATCTGAAGTCTGTTACGATCTACTGTGAAGAAGCGATGAGTGCGTGCCGTAAGCGGGGATCAACTGAATAGTCAGCGAGCTGAAGATTGTAGAGACAGCGGTTGCCGCAACAACAGTGCCTGCGGGACAAGTCGTTCTCAAATCGTGATATTGGTGTTGCACATTGCGTTTGGTGATACCACATTGACTAGCTGGATAGAAAAATCACGGGTGTTCAAATACCCAGGCGGAACGAGGAATGAATGAAAGTGAACGTCATTTACGAAAACAAAAACGAGGCGAGATAACTATGAGATTGCCCGTGACGATAACAAAGCCGCTGTGGACCCGAGCTGGCGTGGGGTTGATCGGCGCGCTTCTGATCCCCTCAAACGCGTTAGGCCAGACGGCCAACGCTGTTTCGTCCGTCCCGGCCTGGAATCGCGAAGGCCAAGTCGTCTGGACCCATTCCCCGGACGGGCCAGTGAAGTCCCGCGTCTACTCCAGCGCCCGCCTCACCGATCATCCGGTGCTGGTGATCTGGCTGCATGGAGATCTCGGTCCAGGTTCGGAATCCTACGAAATGGCCTTGCATCTGGCGAACCTCAGCGAGAATGTGGTGGCAGCTGGGCTCCTGCGCCCAGGCTACACCGACGCTGAGGGGGACACATCGGCGGGACTCAAGGGCCGCGCCATTGGCGACAACTACACCGCCGCCGTGACCGACGATGTCAACGCCGTGATAGACAATCTCAAGAGTCGCTTCCATCCCCGCACCGTGATCGTCATGGGACACTCGGGAGGCGCAGGCGTCGCGGCGAATCTTTTGGGCCGCTTTCCCAAAGATGCTGACGCCGCAGTGCTCGTCGCCTGCTCCTGCGATCCGAAGGAATTCATGAGCCGTTTCGTGCACGAACACCCCAATATTCCCGATGGTCTTGCCAATCCCAGTCTGTCGCCGATCGACACTGTTTCGCGTGTCTCCCACAAGACGCTCGTGCGCATGGTGGTCGGGAAAGAGGACACTGTCGTCCGGGTGCAGCCGTCGGAAGCTTACGCCGCCGCTCTGAAGCGCAACGGTGTTGACGTCCGCCTCGTCATCGTCCCCGGCGCTGACCACGTCGACGTCCTTCGCAGCGACGCCACGCTTCAGGCGATCACGGAGGTGATCACGGCGGAGGGCGGCAAGGTAGATTCGTCAAAGAAATGAGTGGCCAGTACCTCTAGCTATGAGCTTTCAGGAGTTGTCCATCTAGTCTGAACCGAGGAGACTGAGGTTGCGAAGCTTCAGACAATCTCGACAACAAGACTGTCTATGAGCTACTCGTAACGTTCATCAAGCAGGCTAAAAACGACGACAGATCATCCTCGTTACTCAGAACCCGAATCTTGCAGTTGTGGCTGATGTGGAGCAGATCATCCATGTTTCAATTGACAAGAAGGACAGTAAGCATGACTTCGATTTCTTTTCTGCTTCGATAGAGGAACCGCGCATCAATGAAGCTGTAGTTGATATTCTTGAAGGCACACTGCCAGCATTTGATAACCACCAATTAAAGTACAAGAGATCAAAGCCGAGGTCCTCGTGAGTTCCATAGCGGCTTTCGTTTGATTTCGTCGACGAGAGGTTAAAGTTGACGGGCAAATTCAATGTTCACTCATGGTGACCCATACGTGTTTGGGTCACTAATTTACGCTTATAGCGACGTCAGAAATCAACATTCATGACCAAATAAATCAACGAGCTGTTTTAGACTTTAAATTGTCGAGAACAACAAACAACATCAAATTCTTACTTACTCAACCGTCACTGATTTCGCTAAATTTCTAGGCTGATCAACATCGGTACCTTTCAAGATTGCACAATGATAAGAAAGCAATTGCAGTGGAATAGTGTACACCGCAGCTGCTTGGAAATGACTGACATGCTTTGGCATATGCAACACAGTCACGTCATTGGATGAATGAATACCTGCGTCCGGATCTGCAAACACATACAGCTCACCACCACGTGCACGAACTTCCTGCATGTTGGATTTCAATTTTTCCAACAAATCGTTATTTGGTGCCACCACAATCACTGGCATATCTTCATCTACCAGTGCTAATGGTCCATGCTTTAATTCACCTGCTGGATAGGCTTCAGCATGAATATAAGAAATTTCTTTAAGCTTAAGTGCGCCTTCCATTGCGATGGGATGCATTTGTCCACGACCTAGAAATAGTGCATGGCGTTTATCAGCAAAACGTTTTGCCAATTCCTTGATTTGCCCATCAAGGTGCAAAGTTTTTTCGATCAACGATGGAATTTCAATCAAGCGTTGTACTAAGTTACGTTCACGCTCTGCATCAGTTCCATGACACTTAGCCAAAGCCACGACGAGCATGTTGAGCGCCACCAGTTGCGTCGTGAATGCCTTGGTAGACGCAACACCGATCTCTGGGCCCGCGCGAGTTAACATCACCAATTCTGATTCGCGTACCAATGAACTTTCCGGCACATTACAAATGGAGAGGGTTGATAAATACTTTGACTGCTTCGCCATACGTAATGCAGCCAACGTGTCAGCGGTTTCACCTGACTGCGATATGGTGACAAACAATGTGTTCTTGGGAACGACCGGATTGCGATAACGGTATTCGCTGGCAATCTCTACCCAGCATGGTAGGCGTGCTATTTGTTCAATGTAGTATTTTGCCGCCACACCTGCGTGATAACTGGTGCCACAGGCCACAATCTGGATTGCTTCAGCGCGATGAAATACTTCGACTGCCGTGGGGCCGAAAGCAGCTTCCAATAATTTCCCGCCGGCCACGCGTTCTTCGAGTGTTTGTGCAATAGCGCGTGGTTGTTCATAAATCTCCTTAAGCATGTAATGTGCAAAGTCACCTTTTTCAGCTGCATCTGCAGACAGGGCGCTTTCACGTATGGATCTTTGTACCACTTGCCCTTCACGATTCAAAATTCGCAACGAGGAGCGTTTCACTTCGGCGACATCGCCTTCTTCCAAAAAAATAAAGTTGCGCGTTACTGGCAATAATGCCGAAACATCTGAAGCAACGAAGTGTTCGTCCTTGCCCACGCCGATAACGACGGGACAACCTTCACGCGCCAATACGATCAAATCAGGATTGTGTTTTGACAATACGGCAAGCGCGTAAGCGCCTTCTAGTTCTGCCACCGTAGCGCGCACGGATTTAAATAAATCACCTGATTTTTGCTGATGATGGTGAATCAAATGTGCAATGACTTCAGTATCGGTTTCTGAAGTAAAGACATAACCAAGTTTGACTAACTGATCGCGCAGTTCATCATGATTCTCAATGATACCGTTATGTACGATGGCGATACCATCTTTGGAAATATGCGGATGCGCATTACGTTCTGATGGAACTCCATGCGTTGCCCAACGCGTATGGGCAATTCCTAAACCGCCTGCTGTGGGCGAATCATCCAATGCGTCTTGCAGCGCTTGCACCTTACCCACGGTACGCAGGCGTTGCAACTTATGATGTGCGTCGACTACGGCAATACCCGCTGAGTCGTAACCGCGGTATTCAAGACGCCGCAGTCCTTCAACCAAAATAGGTACAACATTACGATCAGCGATCGCACCAACGATTCCACACATGAGCGGCCTCTACAGATTCAGTCATTAGCAACAGATTGTAACTCAGCTTGGTTGCATAGAAATGCGGAAAAAGACGGTCTACTGACAGTATTACGCTGCGATACTCGTAAACGCACTCGGTCGTGAGTACACTTAACGCCTGTTTTCTAATGACCTTGCGTAGATACTCATGAACACACTCGAATTTCAATCTCTCTGTAACAGCATTGCTGATGAAGTGGCAGTATTGCTAGTGGAAGTTTTAAAAACCCCAGAAGACTTCCAAGCTTCAGATGGCAATTGCGCCTTATGCATCATGAACACCACAGGCGAAACCACTATGCGCTTGTTTGGCAACAATCCCGTACGACAACGGCAAACAGCGTTTAATGCACACAAGAAAGCACTACAAGTATGGTTGACGAGCTATGCCACGGGCACATTTGAAACGTTGATCTACACCAACCAAATCAGTGAAAGACAATTTGGCTTATCGCGACCTGAATTGATTGGCTGGCTGGGCGGTGTTGAAGCGAAAACATCAAATGGCGAAAGATTGATATTGGCGTTCAGTGGCGTACGTGGCGAGCAGGATGTGGGAATATTGATGCAGGCTGCGGAGAAGTTGAAAACATTTTCGATTGTGGAGCGTTGAATCAGCCGTATATTGTTGGCCAGCACACAAGTGCATGCAGACGATGCTGATAAACTTACTTCAATGAACTCAATCATTCTCACCACCATCAATGCTCAGTATATCCACGCCTCGTTAGGCTTGCGATACTTGATGGCTAACCTAGGTGAATTGAGGCCGCAAGCAAAGTTAATTGAATACACCTTAGATCATCGACCTATCGATATTGTTGAATCGCTACTGGCACATGATCCAAAGATTGTTGGCTTTGGTGTGTATATCTGGAACATCACTCAATCAACTGAAGTGGTCGCGTTGCTGAAAGCAATACGACCCGACGTGATGGTGATAGTGGGCGGTCCAGAAGTCAGTTATGAATACGAAGAACAACGCATTGTACAATTGGCTGATTACTTAATTGTTGGTCAAGCCGATCGTGCAATTGCACCACTATGCAAAACCCTGCTTGCGGGTGAAAGACCGGCAGAAAAAATTCTTCGTCCTGTTGTACCCAAAATGGACGATGTGGTATTGCCCTATCACGAATATACGGATGCCGATATTTCCAATCGACTTATTTATGTGGAAGCGTCACGCGGTTGTCCGTTTAAATGTGAATTCTGTTTATCGTCATTGGACAAAACTGCTTGGCCATTTCAATTGGAACGCTTTCTTGGTGAGCTGCATACGTTGTATGAACGTGGTGTTCGACATTTCAAGTTTGTGGATCGCACTTTTAATCTCAACATCAAAGCCAGCAAGCGCATTCTGGATTTTTTTTTGGAACGTATGACTGATGGATTGTTCATTCATTTTGAATTGATACCCGATCATTTACCTGATGCATTGAAGGAATCAATAACCAAGTTTCCACCCGGTTCATTGCAATTTGAAATTGGTATTCAAAGTCTGAATCCGGAGGTGCAGAAAAACATTTCACGTAAGCAGGATGATGCACAAACTGCTGAAAATTTGCGTTGGCTGCGTGAATATACGCAAGCACACTTGCATGCCGACCTCATTATTGGCTTACCGGGAGAAACCGTCGAAAGTTTTGCAAGTGGCTTTGATAGATTAGTCAAACTGAACCCGCATGAGATTCAAGTCGGTATTCTTAAACGTTTGCGCGGCACACCGATTGCTCGACACACTGAAGCGTTCGACATACGTTACAACCCACAACCACCCTACAATATTTTGTCGAACGTACACATCGACTTTGCAACTATGCAGCGTTTGAATCGCTTCGCACGCTACTGGGACATGATCAGCAATTCAGGGCGCTTCCTGCGTACTCGTCCTTTGTTGCTGGGCGATGCACCGTTTGATCGTTTTCTGAAATTTAGTGATTGGTTGTTTGAGACGTCTGGACAAACCCATCGCATTGCGTTGGATCGTTTGTATTCATCGGTGTTTGATGGCATCACCAAACTGTTTGAAGTTGATGTTGAAACTGCTCGCGATTCACTGTCACATGATTACTACGAATCCGGCGCGCGAGGTTCACCGAAATTTTTGAGTCAAGCTGTCGCCACACCTTCACTTGTAAATATACATGGCAATGCCAAACGACAAGCACGACATCGACGTGATGATGGCGTGAACAAAGTCGGAATGACGTTGGGATAATCTAAATCTTTCTCGCTCACCTTGCGAGAAAGACCATCAAAAAGCGGCAAACTGCTTCGCCGCTTTTACTCGAGGCACGAGTTCGTATGAAATGTAATTAGGTTTTCGCAGCCATTTCATGCTCATGCTTCACATGAAATGGTGCCAACCAACAAATGATAAAGGAAGGAATGGTGGCGATCATCACGAACACAAAGTAACCCACATAACCCAATGCCTGTTGAATATAACCGCTGACCATTCCAGTGAGAATCATGCACAGTGCCATCAAGCCGGTGCCAAATGCATAGTGTGCGGTGGTAAATTTACCCGGTGCCATTTGTTGCATCAGGTAAATCATAAAACCCACAGAGCCGATGCCGAAGAACAATTGTTCAACAACCACACCAGCGCTAATGATGCCGTAATCGGAGGGTTTATAAATAGCCAACAACAAGAAAGTCACGTTCGGAATGTTTACACAACAACAAAGCGGAAAAAGTGCTTTCTTCAAGCCTACTTTGGCAACGTAAAAACCACCGATTAAAGAACCTACAACATTTGCTATCAATCCGAAGGAACCATAAACAAGACCAAATTGCTGATTAGTGAGTGTCAAACCACCGTTCTGCAAACTGTCCTTCATGAACAACATGCTGGGCGCCAGCAAAAAACCATAGCTGACGCGAAACAATAATGCGAAACCAATCATCAACCAGATACCTTTTTTCTGGAAGAACGATACAAAGGCTTCAACCAAGGTACCCATCGCTTCACGTGTATTGTTCGGTGCATGATCTGCGCGTGAACCTTGTGGCATGAATTTCCAATGCCATGCAGCAGCGACAAACATGAATCCACCTAATGCTGCAAAAATGATTTGCCATGAATCAACCCACACGCTACCTGTCGCGTGCGGATCATGCTTGAATACATGTTCGTGTAAGTAACCCGTGGACGCCACGACGGCGCTCATCATGAATAGTTTGCCAAGATTCCAACTGAAGCTTTGCACGCCACAATACTTGGCCTGCGTTTTGGGATCGAGTGACGTGACATAGACACCATCGGAAGTAATGTCCTGTGTAGAACCGATAAACGAAAGAATCCAGAATAAGCCCATCATCAAGGTGACGTAGTTTGGCAGATGCATAATGCCGGCGATTGCGAGATAACCAAAGCCCTGGATAATTTGCGTGGCCAGCACAAAAAATTTCTTGGACTTGTACATCTCCAAAAATGCAGCGAACAATGGCTTAACGGTATAGGCAATACCCAACATGCTGGCATAAGCGGCGGCTTGTCCATTGTCCATGCCAAGATTGTTAAACAGAATAACGGTTGCGGCGGTTAATAAGTTATAGGTCAATGCCATTGTGAAATAACCAGATGGCACCCACGTCAGTGGGTTTTTGATTGCAGTAGCAGTTTGCATAGTGACCTTTTGTTGGTTCTTTCGGTATCGCCCGCAGCCTTGTAACGTATTGGCTGCTATGACGCAACAGCGATATGACAGTGACTTCGAATTAGCGTACTTATTGGTTACTTAATATCCCGTAATATTTTCAAGTTAGCGCTAATTAGTTTGTTACGTGTCTGCACCGATGAAGCTGATCGCAAGCCATCTTCCGGTGTGTGTTTGCAGTAATCGATCAACTTATCGACAGTCGATGTGGCCACGTGCATACGCGTGTCGGAAGAAGCGTAATAAATAAACACTTCGCTCTTTTCGTTGACAATCCAGCCATTGGAAAACGTGACGTTGGAAACATCACCAACACGTTCCTCGCCATGAGGAGAAATAAAATGGCCTGCCGGACGATGCGTGACAATCCAAGGTCGCTCAAGTTCTGTCATGAACAGGTACAAAACATAGCGCAAACCCGAGGCTGTGTTACGTACACCATGTGCCAGATGCAACCAACCTTCGGTAGTTTTGATGGGTGCAGGTCCTTGTCCATTTTTTACTTCCTTGATGGTGTGATACACCTTGCCATCAACAATCACTTCGGATTTGATTTCGGCGCGCGTCATGTCATCCGTTAAGCCCCAGCCAATACCACCACCCGAACCCACGCTGATAAAACCATCTTGCGGACGGGTATACAAACCATATTTGCCATCAACAAATTCTGGATGCAGAACAACGTTGCGTTGCTGACCCGAACGGGTAATCAAATCCGGCAAGCGTTTCCACTTGATCAAATCTTTGGTGCGGGCAATACCGCATTGTGCTTCTGCGGCTGAGGTATCTTCCATACGAATCGTGTCTTTACGTTCGGTACAAAACAAACCATAAATCCAGCCATCTTCATGCAAAGTCAAACGCATATCATAAACATTGGTATCGGGTCTTTCGGTTTCTGGAAGGGTCATTGGATAATCCCAGAAACGAAAATTGTCGATACCATTTGGACTTTCTGCTATCGCAAAAAATGATTTGCGATCGACACCTTCAGTTCGCACTGCAAGTAAATATTTTCCTTTCCAATACAGCGCGCCAGAATTAAATGTAGCATTGATACCTTGACGCTCCATCAAGTAGGGATTGGTTGCTTCATTCAAGTCATAGCGCCAGAATATTGGCGTATGTTTCGCGGTGAGAATTGGATTTTCATAATTGGTGTAAATGCCATTGCCGGTTTTTCTTGGCGGATTTTTTCTGGTGATGAATGCTTCATGCTCGGCGAGCAAAACTTTCACGATTTGATTGAATTGGGTCATTGAAATTTTTCCATCCAGAAACACTATCAACATCGTGCAGAACATACCATCATTGACAAGATACAGCGTGATGATTGCTCTCATCAATAATCCATAGTAAGTTGATGCCATCATTAATCAAGCACAGTTGAAGCTGCGCAATACTTGGATAAACTTAAATGAAACGACTCGACAATAAATGGGCACTCGTAACTGGCTCCAGCCGTGGCATTGGTCGTGCGATCGTCAAAGCACTGGCCGAACGGGGTTGTAACATGGTATTGCATGCGCGCACGCTGGCGCATTTGAGTTCGATTAATGCAGAAATCACTGCGATGAATGTCAAGACTCACTGTATTGCGGGCGAACTGTCCACTCAAGCTGGCATTGATGCAATTATCGCCGGTGTCAAAGCCGGCCCTGGATACGTGGACATTCTTTATAACAACGCTGCGGTGAGCAATCAGTCAACACCAGTGTTTGAATTTTCCGCCGCTGAATGGTTGCGCACCTTTCAAGTCAATGTGTTTGCCATGGCGCAACTGTGTGCGGCATTTGGACCGAGCATGCGCGAACGTGGTTATGGTCGTATCGTCAATGTGACTTCGGGAATTGCCGGACAGCCCGATCTTGCGCCCTACAGTGCATCAAAAGCTGCAGTCGATAAATACACAAAAGATTTGGCAGTGGAATTCAAAGACAGTAATGTATTGGTGAATCATATTGATCCGGGTTGGATTAAAACCGATCTTGGCGGCCCTAATGCATGGGAAGAAGTATCAAGCGTCATTCCTGGGATGTTGGTTCCAGTATTGCTCGATGATAAGGGTCCAAGCGGACGGTTTTATGCGGCGCAGGATTTTAAGGGATTGTAAATCGATATAGATTGCATGCTCTAATCAAGCGAGGTGTCGGGAAAGTATAATCCCGTAGCACGACCTACTTGCCTTTCTTGGTCAAAAGGCTAACCATCTGCGTTAATAAAAACCGGGGGCTGTGCAGTGGTTGTCACTGTCGGCGTTTGCCCCGCAACCGATTGCATGCAACAGCAGAGCCAGAAAATCGTGGAGCCCACCAATACTTCGGATCCAAACTATTTTCATCGTGTGGTTGACTGCCAATGGGCTTGCCCTGCGCACACTGATGTTCCCGAATACATTCGTTTGATCGCACAAGGCCGATTTACCGATGCTTATCTGGTCAATCGCGAATCCAATGTTTTTCCCGGCATTTTAGGGCGTGTGTGCGATCGCCCGTGCGAACCGGCTTGTCGTCGTGGTCGCGTGGAAGAAAAGCCTGTCGCCATCTGCCGCTTGAAACGCGTCGCCGCAGATAATCGTGATGAAGTCAGTAATTTGTTGCCGATTATTCCCACCAAAAAAAATGGCAAACGCATTGCTTGCATTGGTGCTGGTCCCGCTTCACTTACTGTTGCCAGTGATTTGGCGCCACTCGGATACGAAATCACCATTTTTGAAAAGTGGGCTCAAGCCGGTGGGTTGATGCGCACTAACATTCCTTCATTCCGTTTGCCTGCAAAGATACTGGATGAAGAGATTGGCTACATTACTGAACGTGGTGGTGTTGATTTGAAACTCAATACTCCAATTACGAGCATGAAAGCATTACTCGATAGCAAACAATTTGATGCCGTATTTGTTGGTAGTGGCGCGCCCAAGGGTAAAGATCTGAATGTGTCTGGGCGCAATGAATCGGATC
>JAICKZ010000168.1 GCA_025927665.1 Steroidobacteraceae bacterium
CAGAAGCCAAACAAGCTTCAGGCGACAGTGGCGCTGCGGTGAATGATTTCTTGCGTGTAGTCGCATTAACACCCAATTCCAAAATCGCAGCTAATGCGCAATTTGACGCTGCAACTGCTTTGATCAGCCAAAACAATTGGCCACGTGCGATTGAAGTGTTGGAACAATTCCGACGTGCCAATCCCACGCATGAATTAGGACCAGAAGTCAGCAAAAAGCTGGCTGTAGGTTATCAACAAACCGGCCGCAGTATAGAAGCAGCAGGTGAATATGATCGCATTGCCGGGCGACATGAGGAAACACCAGAGATTCGTCGTTCTGCATTGTGGCAAGCGGCAGAACTTTATAATGCGGCTGCGAAGAAAGGGCAGGTCAATGCCGTTACACCTGCCGCTAATGATTATGCGGCTTATATTTCGCAATTTCCTCAGCAGTTTGATGTCGGTGTTGAAGCGCGTCAAAATCTGGCCGACTTGGCGGTGCTGGCGAAAGACAACAATGCGCGCAATCGTTGGTTAACTGACATCATTCAAGTTGATCGTAATGCGGGAACCGCACGCACTGCGCGTAGCAAGTACCTGGCAGCGCGTGCCGTGCTGATTACCATGAAACCGCAGGTTGATGCATTTGATGAGATCAAGTTGACGCAACCATTGAAAAATTCCATCAAAGCGAAGCGTGCTTCGATGGATACAGTGTTGAAAATTTACAGCCAAGCGCTTGACTACAACGTGGCTGAAGTCACTACCGAAGCAACTTTTGGAATGGCTGAGTTATATCGAAAAATGAGTCAGGACATGATGGCATCGGAACGTCCAAAAAAATTGGATGCCGATGCCTTGGAGCAATACAACGTGATGTTGGAAGAACAAACCATTCCGTTTGAAGACAAGTCAATTGCGTTGCATCAAGCGAATGTTCAACATGCCGCTGATGGTGTCTATGATGAATGGGTCAAGAAGAGTTACGCGGCCCTCGCCAAGATCATGCCCGCGCGCTATACCAAAACTGAGGTGAGTGAAGACTATGTCACGCACTTACAATAAGTTTTGGTTTGGATTGATCATACTCGGTGCAGTCATATTGGCTGCATGCAAGTCTGCACCACCCGAAGATGATGAACCCGTTAAACCTCGGCAGGTGTCCAGCAGCAGTTCGAGCGTGAAAAGTTCCACTTCGATGTCTTCGTCTTCATCTAGTGTTTCATCATTAAGTACATCGAGTGCTTCGGCGTCTTCATCTGCTTCATCAAAACCTGGTAAAGCCTCGGCAAAGAATGCACCGGCTGCAAACGAGCCTACAACGCCAGCTGTACCCACACCTGTTGTGATTCCACCAGAAGCACAAAGCAAATTCAGCAAGGCCATGCAGCAAGTGTATGCAGGTAAGGTGGACGATGCGGCCGCGCAATTGGAACAAATTGGAGCAACTTATCCAACGCTTTCGGTGCCTTTTATTAACGAAGGATTGATGTACCTTAAGGCCAATCAATTTGAAGCCGCTGAGCGCGCGCTGAAAAAAGCAGTTGAGCGCGATGCTAATTCGGCCATTGCCAATAACTACCTCGGTGTGGCACAGCGTAATTTAGGAAAATTTAAAGATGCAGAAGCTTCATATAAAGCAGCGCTAATCGCTGATGATAATTATGCGCTTGCACATTTGAACATCGCTGTGTTGTACGATTTGTACTTGCAACAACCCGATCAAGCTTTGCAACACTATGACCGCTATCAACAATTGGTTCCCACGCCAGATACCAAAATAGCAGGATGGATCAAGGAAATTCACATACGCATGGGTGTGAATAGAAAACCTCCGGCGACTACTACCGAAACCACAGCGGACCCCACTCCTGCGGCAGAAAATGGAGTGAAGCCATGAAAACATTTCTGATCATCGCAGCAAGCTTCCTGTGTTTGATGACGTTGACTGTTGTTGCGGATGATCATTCATCTGCTTCAACCTCTGCCAGCAATCACAGCAGTGTCAGTGCGACTGCGTCGAAGTCTGATGATACAAAGCACAAGCCCACTAAATCCATACCTGGTGCGACACCCGCACCAACTAGCAAATCCAGCAACGATCGCTTGGATTTAGATACAACTCTAATTTCCGGCAATCGCGAATTACCAAAAGTTTTATACATTGTGCCGTGGAAAAAAGCTGATGTGGGTAATTTGCCAGGTCAGCCATTCAATACATTGCTAGATGAAGCCTTAAAGCCAGTCGATCGTGAAGTATTTCGTCGCGAAGTAGATTACTACAAGGCGATCTCCAATAAAGATCGACCTGGAAAAGGTTTTGCTGCTGGTCGTAATGGTGCGCAATCGGCGCCACAATCTGAGAGCAAGTGAAATTTATCGCGGGCATTTGAGAGCTACGTCGCGGACTTGATTCGTAATTTGTCAGAATGTTTGCAGCTATGCATTGCTGCGTTTGAGGGGTAACTATCGTGGGTGAGCTATATACGTTTGTGGTCAGCTTTTTCAAGAACGGTGGAATCTTTTTGTATCCACTGGCGCTGATCTTTATTGTCGGTGTATCGATCGTGATTGAACGCACGATTTTTCTAACGATTGAGACCACTCGAAATCGTTCGGTATGGGAAGATGTTGTGCCGCCATTGAGTGCTGGCAATTTCAAAAAAGTGTTGGATATTACGCGTAATTCCAGCGCGACCATTGCAACAGTGTTGAACTATGGCATTGCACGTTTGGCTCATGCACGACGTCGCGAAGATGTTGAAAAAGCAATGGATGAAAGCATGCTGGAAATTATTCCCCGCATGGAAAAGCGCACTCATTATCTTTCAGCACTTGCCAATATCGGCATGTTGACGGGCCTGTTGGGTACCATCGTCGGTTTGATCTCCGCTTTCGCATCCATCGCAAATGCCAATCCTGCTGAGAAAGCCAGCTTGCTTGCAGCCAGTATTTCGGTCGCGATGAACAATACTGCTTCAGGCTTGATCTGTGCGATCACTTTATTGCTAAGTCACATGTTCCTTGAAGCCAAAACCACCAAGCTGATCGATAGTCTCGAAATTGCTTCGGTGAAGTTTTTGAACTCGGTAGTAGAGCGTCGCGAAAATGACGGCAATGGTGACATGCCTCAACCCACGCGGCCGATGCCTCCGCCTGCAACGAGTCGCCCTGGTGCTGGACGGATGGTCTAATCCATGCCAGCTAATGCTTCCGGTCGCGTCAAGCGCAATCACATGCGCTATCGCGGACGCCATGAGTTAAATGTCGTGCCCATGATCGACATGATGGTTATCTTGGTGTTCTTTTTGATCTTCAGTGCTGTATTCACTCGCACTAGCATTCTGGAACTCAACTTTCCCGCAGCTCAACAAGCCGTACCTGATCTACCTCAGGGCCTTAATCTTGAAGTAGTGTTACGCAAGGGTAAAATTGATGTCGATGATCGTGGTACTGGTTTGCTAAAAAGTGTGCCTAACAATGATCAAGGTTATGACTTTGCGGCGCTGGCGGAATACTTGCTTCTCGTAAAATCCAAATATTCGGATAAGCAGGATGCCAGTATTTTGCTTGAGCAAGATGTTCCTTACGATGCCTTGGTGCAGGCAATGGATACGTTGCGTGTATATATTCCGAAGGATAAGAAATACGATCGTGCTGAACTATTTCCGCAAGTATCGATTGGAGATGCGCCGCTATGATTCCTTATCGACTTAAGCGACATCGCAGGCGTAAGCATGGTGGTGATAGCCATATGGCCCTGGTGCCGTTCATCGATATGCTGACGATTCTGGTGGTTTTCTTGTTGGTGCATACTTCTGATGTGGATTTAATTCCCAACACTAAGAGCATTGTTATTCCGCAATCCATTTCCGATATTAAACCTCGTGAAACCGTGGTAGTGATGGTCACTAAGAATGAACTGGTAGTAAATGGACAAACAGTTGCCACGATTACAGATATTGCGCGCTCGTCGAATCCAACAGTGGATTCGCTAGAAAAAGTGTTGAGATCGCAAGCGGATCGAGTATTGGGATCCTCGACGCCAGGTGCGCCCGCGGAACGCGAAGTTACCATCATGGGTGACAAAGCCTTGCCGTATAACGTGTTGAAAAAAATTATGGCCACTTGTACACAAGCGAGTTTCACTAAGGTGTCGTTGGCAGTGTTGGAAAAGGAAAGGGTATAGCGCCATGCTTGCGATGTACTATCGTCAATATGATTTGCCTTGGTCTCCGAAAGAGGAAGTCGAAGCACGCTTTCGTCGTGTGGTTCGCAATGCATTAATCATATTTGCCATCATTGGACTATTGATTCCATTGCTACCCAAGCCCGAGACCAAGAATATTGCACCTGCATTACCTGAGCGCGTGGTCAATTTAGTGCTGGAGCAACGTAAACCGCCGCCGCCGCCAAAACCACTTGAGAAGAAAGAAGAACCCAAGCCAAAAGAAAAAATCAAGGAAGAACCAAAACCTGTTCCAGATAAAACTGAACAGGCGCGCAAGAAGGCGCAAAAAGAATTATCAGCTTTTGATGTGTTGAAAGATTTGCGTGAGAACACTGCACTCGATAAGGCGCAGCAGGCCAAAGACCTCTCTGCTTCTGTGAATAACACGCGTTCAGAACGCAATATGATCACCGCTGCAACGGGGCGTAGCAGCGGAGGTATCAACAATGCTGGATTGAGTCGTGGTTATGGCGGCAATACCGGAGAATTAGGAGGTCACAATACGACACAAGTGACTTCCAATATTGGTAACGGTGCAGGACCAGAAGTACAAAGAACTTCGGGCAGCAAGAAAGGTCGTCGTGATCGCAGCGACGTGTTGCAAGTGCTCGATGGCAATAAGAGTAGTATCTTTTCGTTGTATAACCGAGCATTGCGAACCAATCCTGACCTTCAAGGTAAAGTGGTTTTGGATTTAGTGATTTCACCAACTGGCGAAGTTCTTAGTTGCAAAGTGGTATCTAGCGAAATTGCAGATACCGAATTGATGAATAAATTAGTCGCGCGTATCAAGAGCATTCACTTTCCGGCTCAGGACGTAGAGCCTTTAGAGCTCTCCTATCCAATCGACTTCTTACCCGCTGGATAGACATCGTTGCCCTCAACTTTGCACCAACACTGCCGCTGGTTTTACCGGCGGCCAGTGATTACACTTGTGCGCTGCCGTATTTACGCGGATTCTGGTTAAAGCGCCAACCAATCTTATGAGGACATCATGTTAGAAGCTTATAGAAAGCATGTCGCCGAACGCGCTGCGTTGGGTATTCCACCTTTGCCATTGTCGGCGCAACAAGTGGCGGACGTGATTGAGTTGATCAAGAGCCAACCTGCAGGTGAGGCACAATTTTTGTTGGATTTATTAACTCATCGCGTGCCCCCAGGTGTTGATGATGCTGCAAAAGTTAAAGCATCATTCCTCGCCGCCGTCGCGCATGGTGACATTACGGTGGCATTGCTCAGCAAGGCCAAGGCCACTGAATTGCTGGGTACCATGGTTGGCGGTTACAACGTCAAACCACTGATTGACTTGCTGGATGATAAAGAGGTCGCGCCTGTTGCCGCGACAGCACTGAAGAAAACTTTGTTGATGTTTGATTTTTTTCACGATGTTGCTCACAAGGCAGAATCGGGCAACACTCACGCTCAAGAAGTGATCAAGAGCTGGGCTGATGCCGAATGGTTTACCTCGCGTCCTGAAGTGCAAAAGAAAATTACCGTCACAGTATTCAAAGTGAGTGGTGAAACCAATACCGATGATTTATCTCCCGCGCCGGATGCGTGGAGTCGCCCGGACATTCCGTTGCACTATCTTGCGATGCTAAAGAATACACGCCCTGGTATTACTCCCGAAGAGGATGGTAAGCGTGGCCCGATGAAATTTATTGAAGATCTTAAAAAGAAAGGGCACTTGGTTGCCTATGTGGGGGATGTCGTAGGTACTGGTTCTAGTCGCAAGAGTGCAACCAACAGTGTGATTTGGGCAACGGGCGAAGATATTCCTTTTGTGCCCAATAAACGTTTTGGTGGTGTGACATTGGGCGGCAAGATTGCGCCTATCTTCTTCAACACTCAGGAAGACTCGGGTTCATTACCTATTGAAGTTGATGTCTCCGGTCTCGAGATGGGAGATGTCGTTGATATTTATCCTTACGAAGGAAAGATTGAAAAGAATGGTAGCGTGGTTGCTCAATTCAAATTGAAGAATCAAGTGCTGTTCGATGAAGTACGTGCGGGTGGACGTATCAATCTCATCATTGGTCGTTCATTGACAGCCAAGGCGCGCGACTTCTTGAAGTTGCCTGCATCGACTGCATTCCGTTTACCAGTGATACCTGCAACATCAACCAAAGGTTTTTCATTAGCGCAGAAGATGGTAGGTCGCGCTTGTGGTTTACCAGAAGGTCAAGGCATGCGTCCGGGTACGTATTGTGAACCGCGAATGACTTCTGTTGGCAGTCAAGACACGACAGGACCCATGACGCGCGATGAGTTGAAAGATCTTGCGTGTCTTGGTTTTTCAGCAGATTTGGTGATGCAAAGTTTTTGTCATACTGCGGCGTATCCCAAACCAGTGGACGTGAAGACACATCGCGAACTGCCAACCTTCATTAGCAATCGTGGTGGCATTTCATTACGTCCGGGTGATGGAGTTATTCATTCCTGGCTGAATCGTATGTTACTGCCGGATACGGTGGGAACAGGTGGTGATAGTCATACTCGCTTCCCGATTGGCATTTCATTTCCTGCAGGCTCGGGTCTCGTCGCCTTCGCAGCGGCCACAGGTGTCATGCCGCTTGATATGCCGGAAAGTGTGTTGGTTCGTTTCAAAGGTAACATGCAGCCTGGCATTACGTTGCGCGATCTGGTGCATGCAATACCTTTATACGCAATCAAAAATGGTTTATTAACCGTTGCCAAACAAGGTAAGAAAAATATTTTCTCCGGACGCATTCTTGAAATCGAAGGCTTGCCCAATTTGAAAGTGGAACAAGCGTTTGAATTAAGCGATGCCTCTGCTGAGCGCAGTGCGGCCGGCTGCACGGTTCGTTTGAATAAAGAACCCATCATTGAATATCTGAATTCAAATATCGTGTTGCTCAAACATATGATTGCCAATCATTATCAAGACAAGCGCAGTATTGAGC
>JAICKZ010000259.1 GCA_025927665.1 Steroidobacteraceae bacterium
CTGCTCTTACCAGCCATATTCGCCATAAATTTATTAATCAGATTCTCGAGCACAATGGCATCTTGAACTGCAGTAAATTTATCACCATCCTTGAAGTATTCCTCGGAAGAGCCCGCCGATACCGAAATATACTGACCACCTAACAAGCCTGCCGTCATGATGGATGCGTCGCTGTCGTTCGGAATCTTATTGAATTGTGGGTTGATATGCATGTGCACTACTGCCTTGTAGACATTCTGATCATATGCAATCGATTCAACGCGTCCAACGTTAACGCCCGACATTGATACCGGCGCGCCCACTTTGAGACTGCCAACATTTTCAAATTTTGCCACTAGCGAATAGCCACCGCCGCTGACGACGCTGAAATCCTTGTTGGTAATTTGCGTTACCAAAAAAAACAACGCCGCAAACCCAAACAATACAAATGCGCCGGTGACTATTTCAGTTGCACGAGACTGTTGCATATCGATTCCTCTACAAGTACTTCAACAATAGTTACAGCATGATTGCTGTAATGATGTAATCCAGAAACAACGTTAACACCGCCGACGTCACTACGGTGCGAGTGGTCGCGCGTCCCACGCCTTCTGCAGTGGGCTCTGCGGTATAGCCTTCATACACTGCGATCAAACTGCATGCGATACCAAACACACAACCTTTGATGACGCCTTCCCATACATCATGCAACTTTACACTGCCGCGCATTTGTGACCAAAACGTACCTTGATCGATGCCCAGTTGTTGCACGCCGATAAGTTGCACACCAAAAATACCGATAGCAATAAAAATCATGGTCAACAATGGCAGTGCAACCAGCCCACCAATAAAACGCGGCGCGACCACACGGCGGAATGGATCGACGGCCATCACTTCCATCGCCACCAATTGATCCGTCACTCGCATCAATCCAATTTCCGATGCCAACGCGGTGCCCGCGCGTCCAGCAAATAACAACGATGTAATGACTGGACCTAACTCTTTTAGCAAGGCGAGCGCGGCACCGCTACCCAATGCACTTTCAGAGCCAAATCGTGCCAACAAGTCATAGCCCTGCAAGCCCAGTACCATGCCAACAAACAATCCGCAGATCATGATAATGACCAACGACAACGCACCGGCATTATAGATCTGGTAGATCACCAACCTGGGACGCAACAAGGCACGTGGCACTTGCATGACTATGCGTACAAAAAATAGCGCGACCGCGCCGAAGGTAGCAATGACTCGTCCAATATCTTGCGCAATTTTATGCAACGTTGTTTTCCTGTTACTGATTATCGCGTGTAGGCAATTATGAATTAACTCAACAGCTCGCCATGATAATCCGGTGCGGGATAATGAAACGCCACTGGACCATCGGGTAAACCATTCATGAACTGACGCACCAGCTCAGACTTATCATCTTTCAATTGTTTGGGACTGCCTGATGCCACCATCTGTCCATCGGCAATGATGTAACTGAGATCAGCGACCTGGGCAATTTCTTCCACATCATGTGATACCACAATACTGGTAATGTTCAGCGCTTCGTTCAACTTGCGGATCAAGCGTAGCACGACGCCCATTGAAATCGGATCAAGGCCTGCGAATGGCTCGTCATAAATCAGCAATTCAGGATCACGCACCATGGCGCGAGCTAACGCGACACGCCGCGACATGCCACCGGATAATTCCCAAGGCATGAGTTTATATGCGCCGCGCAAACCCACCGTTTGCAGTTTGGTGAGAACGAGTTGTCGAATCAACTCTTCTGGTAATTCAGTATGCTCGCGAACCGGAAACGCCACATTTTCGTAGACACTGATATCAGTTAATAACGCGCCGTTCTGAAATAGCATCCCCATACGCTGCCGCATGGCATATAGCTGTTGATGATTCAGTTTGCTGACCTCTTGTCCCTCCACTAACACTTGACCTTTGCTTGCAACTATTTGTCCAGTAATAAGACGTAGCAAGGTGGTTTTACCAGTGCCGCTCGGGCCCATAATGGCCGTGATCTTGCCGCGTGGCACAGCTAACGTCAGGCCTTTGAATATTGCACGTCCTCCGACAGAGTAATGCACATCCTTTAGTTCAACGAGATGTTCAACCAGATTATTGCTTGTCATGGTCATAAATTATGTTGGAAACAAAGATCACTTGTCCTGTTGATTTAAAAAGCACAACTCAATGATCAATACGGTCTTGGCTCTCACTACTGACTCGATATCTCCCTCAATAGTCGATGACCAACAAACATCATAGCAAAAACAATGGAAGTTCTATGCATAAACACTAAATAGTACTAGAATGGTCCTACTTATTAAGATTCGGTTAAGCTCCACAATGAGCAATGTCAACCGCTTCGGAGTTCCCGTGCTACGTATCAGTAAATTGACCGACTATGCAACAGTGATTCTGGCCAGCCTCGCCACTCGCAACGAGCGCATTTATACTGCCAATGAACTAGCTACGCTTACACATTTAAGCACAGCCACTGTCAGCAAATTACTTAAAAAATTGCAACGCGCGGGTTTAGTCACTTCCAGTCTCGGTAGCCATGGCGGTTATCAATTGGCCAAACCTCCCTCACAAATTTCGGCTGCTGAGATTCTCGATGCACTTGAAGGTCGGTTTGCATTGACTGAATGCAGTGGCGAACACAGTAACTGTGGCATTGCAAGTTCTTGTCGAGTAGGAACGGCGTGGCGACGTGTCAATGCCGCCATTGTGCGCGCATTAAAAGATGTTTCATTATCACAATTGGCTGGATTGGAACGTCATAGCGCTGTCGACATCAACCTTACTCGTCATGTCGCACCCTTGACGCGCATGACACGCACTTCTCACGAGTAATCACTATGTCCGAATCACAGCAAGAAATTGAATCCCTGCTTGGCCAAAAATATCGGCACGGCTTTGTTACGGACATCGAATCGGATACTGTGCCGCCGGGCCTTGATGAAGATGTCATCCGTAAAATTTCACGCATCAAGAAAGAACCTGAGTTTTTGCTGGCATGGCGTCTGAAAGCCTATCGTCACTGGTTAACCATGCGTCCACCAAACTGGGCGCAACTTAATATTGCACCGATTGATTATCAAGGCATCTCTTATTACTCAGCGCCGAAAGTAAATGCCAATGCACCTAAAAGCATTGATGAGGTTGATCCAAAATTATTGGCAACTTACGACAAGCTAGGCATTCCATTACACGAGCGTGCGCGGCTTGCGGGTGTGGCGGTGGATGCCGTATTCGACAGCGTTTCAGTAGCAACCACTTTCAAAGATCGACTTGCCAAAGCCGGTGTCGTGTTCTGCTCGTTCTCCGATGCAGTGCAAACACATCCACAACTAATTGAAAAATATCTGGGCACTGTTGTTCCTTACACAGACAATTATTTTGCAACGCTCAATTCGGCGGTGTTTACGGATGGCTCATTCGTCTATATTCCGCAGGGAGTACGTTGTCCAATGGAGTTATCAACTTACTTTCGCATCAATGCAGCGAAGACTGGACAGTTTGAACGCACCTTGATCATTGCAGATGAAGGTTCACATGTCAGTTATCTGGAAGG
Source organism: Steroidobacteraceae bacterium (assembly GCA_025927665.1). GTDB lineage: Bacteria > Pseudomonadota > Gammaproteobacteria > Steroidobacterales > Steroidobacteraceae > CAILZL01. The sequence continues at coordinate 3,560 of JAICKZ010000259.1, forward strand.
TTGTACTGCGCCTATGCGTGATGAAAACCAACTTCATGCGGCAGTAGTGGAATTGGTGGCGTTGAAAGATGCCAACATTAAATACTCCACCGTGCAAAACTGGTATCCCGGCGATGAAAATGGGGTCGGTGGTATTTACAACTTTGTGACCAAACGCGGTCAATGCCGTGGCGCCAATTCAAAAATCAGTTGGACTCAAGTCGAAACAGGTTCGGCAATCACCTGGAAATATCCCAGTTGTGTATTGACCGGTGAAAATTCCGTAGGTGAATTTTACTCAGTTGCACTCACCAATCATTATCAACAAGCCGACACCGGCACCAAGATGATTCATGTGGGACGTAACACTCGCAGCACCATTATTTCCAAAGGCATTTCTGCAGGGAACGGTCAAAACAGTTATCGCGGTCTGGTAAAAATTCTTCCCACTGCACATGGCGCACGCAATTACACACAGTGTGATTCGTTGTTGATGGGTGATCAATGTGGCGCACATACTTTTCCGTATATTGAAGTGAAAAATCCTACCGCCAGCGTTGAGCACGAAGCCACTACTTCCAAGATTAGCGATGATCAATTGTTCTATTGTCGCAGTCGTGGCATTTCGCAAGAAGATGCAGTGAGCATGATTGTCAATGGTTTTTGCAAAGCAGTATTTAAAGAATTACCCATGGAATTTGCAGTGGAAGCACAAAACTTGTTGTCGGTGAGTTTGGAAGGATCGGTGGGATAGTTCGCCGTCATCACTACCCTCTTCCTTAAGAGACGAAGGTAGTGATGAAAGCAGGAATGACGATGTGGTTTCTTGTGAGTTTCTTAGGACAGGTTAGCTGTTGTTCTACGTAACACATCGAGTATTAACTGGAATTGAGGTATTGACGTGTTAAGCATTAA
>JAICKZ010000048.1 GCA_025927665.1 Steroidobacteraceae bacterium
TAAAGCCCCACAGTGTCAGCGCCACTACTTCAGGTGCCCCCATATCGCGACGTAAAGAGCCATCCTCTATGCCGATGTGTAACGCTTTGATCAATACCCCCAACACCAAATCACAAGCTTGCAGGCAACGCGCTTCGTTATCATTGGGTTCATTTGTGCTCAACTCATGGGCAGCAAAACAAGCCATTGCTTCAAAGTACACCGGCGCTTGCGCTGCATAATCCACATATGAACGGCCCATTGCCTGAATCATTTTCAGACCGGTTTGACGCTTATTCGCAATCGCTGAAAAACGTACACATAATTCGTTGTTGGCACGATCAGCCAAGCCAAACAGCAAATCTTCCTTGTCATGAAAATAAACGTAGATCAATGCACGCGATAGTCGCGCTTTTCTAGCCACTTGATCCATGGTGAACTCGTTAACACCAATTTGCTCGGCGATCAGTGCAGCCGCATCGAGAATTTCATCTCGACGACGATCTTTTTCTTCCTGACGACGTTCGGCAATGTGGTTCATGCCGCCAGAGTATGCGAATCATTGACATCATGTCAATTTTTATTCGTCTGTTAAAAACTAGGTAGTACTGAAGCCGATGGAAGTTGTCACTGCAATATCGTAGATGTTATCTTGCAGTCACAATGAAATTGACTAAGTTGAAAAAAATACCCACTACACCAACCGATCCTCGCGGATGGATTGCCGTAAAAAAAGTGACCAATGGTCGGGGCTTAGTTGCTGTTCGTTCATTCCGCGCTAATCAACTGATCTCAGAAATTGAAGGACGCGTTGTGACTGCAGAGGAAGTCTGGAGTTACTGGAAAGCCGATCCAAGGTTAGGGGCCAATTGCATTCGTTATGACGCAGATAATTTTCTCAATCCAGAAGGTCATATCGGTGCGTTCGCCAATCACTCGTGCAATCCCAACACGGGGCTCGTCAAGCGAGGACGCAGATTGATTATTAAGGCTATTGCGCCGATTGCCAAAGGTGATGAACTCACTCATGACTATTCAACTTTCATTGGTGCTGACGACGTATGGACAATGCGTTGCAATTGTGGTGAAAAGCAATGTCGCGGCACGGTGAGAAACATCAAGAAATTGCCTAAGGCAACACTTGCGCGCTATCGGAAATTTGGCATCGTGCCTGATTTCATTCTAAAAGCGCGTTGAGAAACTGTTAGTTTAATTCGAAGGTTTTTCCCACAAATCCTTCAAACGATCCAGCGCCAGCGAACGAATGTTCTGCACCGGATTTTTTGCCGAAGCAAAGCAAGGTGGATCACGACGCAACATTGGCCAGCGTCCAGAGCGCAGTACTTCCTGTAAGTATTCCATGTTGCGTTCAATCGCACTCATGTAAGGATTTTGTCCGTTGAACAACGCATTAATGCAGTTGTACAAACCATCAAACTCGCCATCCAGATGGGAACGATGAATGCCATCCACAAAGCTTGGTGTTTGACGCAATACGTCCAACCCACTGCTGTAAACCACCTTAGGTTCGCCGGTCGACTGATCCTTGGCCACTGCAATGCCGCCCAATATAAATTCGGGATATAAACGATCACGACATTTTTCTAGATAACAACGATCAGACATCTGTGCGATCAAGTCGGCCGTTCCCAACAAATGCCCGGTGGTTCTATCCAATGGATTGTCTAAAGTAATTTGGTCAAACCGAATTTCATAACCTGTGAAATGCACAATTTGCGTTACAACCGGAATCCATTCTGCGTAGTCAATAGCGCGCAGATACCCAGCAAGAAATTGCGCACTGCGCGATACGTGATTACGAGTCATCTCCGCGCCATTGCGCACGGTTTCATCATTCTTATTGCGAATGTAACCAGAATCGTGAAACAAAGCGCATATGACGCAGAGCATGGCGCGATCCGGTCCAATTTGCAGTTCTACGCTGTGAGTACGGTCATATCCTACACACAAGCGTGCTGCAGCAAGCGTGCCGTCCAATGAGTGTTGAGTGTCGTGATACACGGTGTCGCAGCCGTGATAGCCGGGATATTCGCCACTGAACAGTCGTGCGAAATCAGCAAATGCAGTATCGAGGCGGCTAAAGTCAAAATGTGGCCAAGCATGCGCGTATAACTCGCGGACAGCACGTCTCACCGCGTCAGGTGAACTGACTTGTACAGTATTGGTAACGTCGTAATCATTACGCCGATGTTGCATGGCGTGTCCGTGTGTGCGAGTAACTTGAATCACTGCAGTCTAATTCCCCCAGTTCAAATGTCTATGTGAGTAGCGGGCCTTGCGCCCAACTTTACATTTAACTATTCAAATGCGCGACCCAGCTCACACTTTGTGATTGCCTGAGAGATCAAGCCTCGATCAGGCGGCAAGTCCCAGTTGCTTAAGTAGTGGCTGAATCTTCGGCTTGCGCCCGCGAAAGTTAATGAACGCCTGCATCGCATCACAACTGCCCCCGCGCTCTAGGATATTGCTGACAAAACATCGTGCCGTTTCGGAATTGAAAACTCCACTTTCTTCAAATGCACCGAAGGCGTCTGCCGCCAACACTTCAGCCCATTTGTAGCTGTAATAACCCGCCGCATAACCACCAGCAAATATATGTGAGAAGCTATTCGCGAAGCGATTAAATGCAGGCGGCTTGATCACCGCAACTTGATCGCGCACTTGCGTGAGAATTTTTTGTACTTGCGCGCCGTGTTGTATTTGAAATTCCGCATGCACACGTAAATCAAACAATGCGAATTCCAATTGTCTGACGGTTTGTAAACCTGCATTGAAAGTCCGTGAGCCCAACAAGCGTTGCAGCTCGATCACCGGCAATGATTCACCACTGTCAATATGCTTGGAAATCAGCGGTAGGACTTCAGGCTGCCATGCAAAATTCTCCATGAATTGCGATGGCAATTCCACTGCGTCCCATGGCACGCCATTGATACCCGCAACGCTGGGATAATTAATACGGGTTAACAGATGATGCAGTCCATGCCCAAACTCGTGGAACAACGTGACTACTTCCGAATGCGTTAACAGTGAAGGCTTATTGTTTGCTACGTCAGGTGGCATGCAGTTACACACGAGGTATGCAACTGGCAAATATTTTTCTCCATTTAATTGCATCCGACCGATGCAACTGTCCATCCATGCACCACCACGCTTTTTTGTACGTGCGTACAAATCAATATAAAAGCCACCACGAACAGTATTGTCAGAATAACGAATATCAAAATACTGCACATCATCATGATACTTTTCAATGTCAGTGCGTTCCACGATGTTGACGCCATACAATCGTGAAATCACTTTAAATAAACCCTGTAATACTTGTGGCACGGGAAAGTACGGACGCAAAGCTTCTTCTGAAAAATTGAATTTTTGTTGTTTGAGTTTTTCAGCGTAATAAGCAATATCCCAAGCATTGAGTTCATTGCGACCTGAAAATAGTTGTAACTCGTCCAGTTCATGTTGTGCAGCAGGTTTGCTGTATGCGGCGAGTTCGCCTAAAAATGTGCTTACTTCCTCAACGGACCTCGCCATCTTGGTGGCCAAGGAGTACTCAGCATAATTTGCAAAACCGACAAGTTGCGCAACTTCGTGCCGCATTTGCATGATGTCCTCGATTAATTTTGAATTATCCCAATCAACTGTTGACTTGCCATCCACTTTGAATTGATCCGATGCACGAGTGACCCATGCTTCATAAAACTCACGTCTCAATGATTCATTATCTGCATACATCATCACCGCCATGTAATTGGGTGCATCCAATGTAAACAGCCATCCGCCAAGCTGTTTGCCATTTGCAGCACTGGCGGTGCGATCGATAATGGCTTGTGGCAGCCCTTTTAATGATGATTCATCAGTAATATGCTTTGACCAAGCGTTGGTTGCATCCAATACATTTTCTTCAAAGCGCGATTGCAAAGTAGACAAGCGCTCCATCAATTCTTTGTAGCGCGATTTCTGCTCGGCAGGTAAAGCAACGCCTGCCAATTTGAAATCACGCAAGGCATGATTCAGCACTTGTTGCTGCGCTTCATCAAGCGTTGCAGCTTCATGCTGTTGTATGTATTCGTAAGCGCGGAATAGTTTTTCGTTTTGGCTTAAATCGGTATTCCATGCGGACAGCAAAGGTAAGCAAGCGTTATACACAGTGCGTAATTCATCGCTGTTCATCACGCTGTTCAAATGACCAATAGGTGACCATATACGTGAAAGACGATGTTGCATCTGTTCCATTACAGCCACTGTGTTTGACCAAGTGGGTGTTGATTCGGTGAGGACTTTTTCAAGAAGTGCACGCTGCTCATCTAGCAACTGCCGAATTGAAGGTTCAACATTGCCTGCTTGAATGTGAGTGAAAGGTGGCAGACCCGTAAATGATAGTAACGCATTCATGACGATGACCAAATTGACTGAGTTGCGGCGATGTTACAAGAATCGGTTCCAAAAATGTATTTGGCCTGAGACAATATTGACGATACTACTTCTTTGCAAAATCCCATATCTATAAAGCTAAGGTGTACTATGCATAGCTCCTGTAAACATGGGCAGTAAAATTTACGACGAGTGATCCCTTGCTATAAATTGCTAGAGGCCAATTTATGAATATCCGCCAATACAAAAATACTTATCCAAAACTCGGCAGCAAAGTTTATGTCGATCCTGGGGCTACCATAATTGGCGATGTGGTGCTCGGTGATGATGTTTCCGTATGGCCAGGCGTTGTCATTCGTGGTGACGTTAATCATATTCATATCGGTGCACGTACCAATATTCAAGATGGCAGTGTGCTACATGTGACCAGCCCATATCCTGGAAAGCCTAATGGTATCCCCTTAATCATCGATGATGATGTTACGGTAGGTCATGGCGTAATATTGCATGCTTGCACCATCGGTAATTGCTCACTGATAGGCATGGGCGCAATTATTCTTGATGGCGCGGTGATTGATAAACACGTGTTTGTGGGTGCAGGTGCAATGGTGACGCCTGACAAAAAACTCGAATCGGGTGGATTGTATGTGGGTGCGCCGGCACGTCGTGTACGTGATCTTAGTGAAAAAGAAATTGAAGAATTGCATGAATCAGCTGCGCACTACGTTAAACTGAAGAACGACTATTTATAAAGAGCATCATCATGGATTTATTTACTGCCATTGATACCCGCACCTCTGCCATCACCTTGCAAGAACCTGCACCGAGTCGTGAGCATATTAGTCGTATCATTGAAGCAGGAGCGCATGCACCTGATCATGGCAAACTCGCACCATGGCGATTCGTGGTCATTGAAGGCGCAACGCGAGTGACATTAGGACAGGCGTTGGTCACGGCATTGCTTGCCAAAGAACCCAATGCAACCATCGATCAACAAGCACGTGAACGCGATAAGGTATTGCGTGCGCCATGCATCATTGCAGTCGCTGCACGCGTTCATAAGATGAACAAGGTGCCTGAGATTGAACAAATTTTGGCTGTAGGTGCCGCGGTGCAAAACATGTTTCTTGCCGCGCATGCATTAGGATATGGTGTCATGTGGAAAACGGGCACGGGTGCGTACGATGCACATGTGAAGGAAGCGTTGTCCTTGCATGTTGATGATCATATCGTTGCATTTTTGTATCTCGGTAAAGTAGGTATACCCGGTACGATGCGTCCAGCGGTGCTCGAGAATCGCGTACAGTGGCTTGCACAAACGTCGTAACAGCATAGAATGTTGTTCTATAAGCGGGCGTGATGTAGTGGTAGCCTGGAACCTTCCCAAGGTTTTCGTGTGGGTTCGATTCCCATCGCCCGCTCCATTTTCTGATAATTAAAATCACTATCTGTATCAATTGAGATGGTCGCGAGGGGAATTCTTTGACCAGATCATTCTTCAAACATCTTTATATACAGGTGCTCATTGCCATTCTCTGTGGCGTGTTGCTGGGATATTTTTATCCGGCATTTGGCGCCAAATTGCAGCCACTTGCCGATGGCTTTATCAAGCTGATCAAAATGCTGATCGCGCCAATTATTTTTTGTACTGTCGTAACGGGAATTGCAGGCGCTAACAATATCAAAGCAGTAGGTCGCGTCAGTGGCAAGGCGCTATTGTATTTCGAAGTGGTCAGTAGCTTGGCATTGTTGGTTGGCTTGATCGTCGTTAATGTGATTAAGCCGGGCGCAGGAATGAATATCAACGTTGCGACGCTGGATACATCGGCAATTTCGAGTTACACGGAAACGGCCCAATCGCAAAGTACGGTACAGTTTCTTATCAATATTATTCCCGTTACCTTTGTTGATGCCTTTGCCAAGGGCGACATACTACAAGTCCTGTTGTTATCAGTATTACTTGGATTCGCATTCTCGGCTGCAGGCGATAAAGCTCGACCCGCAGTGAACTTTATTGATCAATGTCTGCACGCGCTATTTATCGCCGTAAATTACGTGATGAAGCTCGCGCCCATCGGCGCACTGGGTGCAATGGCATTTGTGATTGGCAAGTATGGAATCGGATCATTACTGCCACTCGCGAAACTGCTTGGGTGCGTCTATCTCACCTGCATACTGTTTGTATTTATCGTACTGGGTCTGATTGCGCGACTGGCTGGATTCAGTATTGGAAAGTTTATCTTGTACATCAAAGAAGAGTTGCTCATCGTGTTGAGTACTTCATCGTCCGAGTCGGTCTTGCCGCGAATGATGACGAAGTTACAACAACTAGGCTGTTCGAAATCGGTAGTGGGTTTGGTGATACCTACTGGCTATTCTTTCAATCTCGATGGCACTTCCATATATCTAACCATGGCAGCAATATTTATTGCACAGGCGACCCATACTGATTTATCTCTCATGCAGCAGTTAACTTTATTGGCCGCATTGATGCTGACTTCCAAAGGCGCGGCCGCAGTGACGGGAGGTGGATTCATTACTCTTGCAGCAACGCTGAGTGCTGTGTCTACGGTGCCTATCGCAGGTCTCGCGTTAATTGTTGGCGTTGATCGATTCATGTCCGAGATTCGCGCACTTACCAATCTCGTTGGTAATGGTGTGGCCACCATTGTTATTGCCAGATGGGAGCGTGAATTGGATACAGCGCAATTGAGTCAGCAGCTGTCAGTGATCGAATAGTTTTTATTTATGTGGAAGATTTAAATTATGCTTAAAGGTTATTGGATTGTGCATGTAGATGTCACCGACCTTGAACAATACAAGGCATATATGGCGGCGAACGCAGCGCCACTGAAGAAATATGGGGCACAATTTTTAGTACGCGGCGGAAAATATGAAACGGTGGAAGGCAAGAGCCGTTCACGTAACACGGTGCTTGAATTTCCGAGTTATGAAGCTGCATTAGAGTGCTGGAAATCAGTTGAATATCAACATGCCATTGAATTGAGAAAGCCAGTATCCACAATGGATTTGACCATTGTTGAAGGTTACGAGGGACCTCAACCAAGCTAAGTTCATCACAAATTGCCGTGAAGCTTAATGACTCAATAATAGTTGCTTAGGTTAAGAGAAATGACTTTTACGCCAGCCGTCGGCCGCATAGATAATTAAAGCCAACCAGATGAACACAAAGCATAGCAGGCGACTGGGCGACAAGATTTCATGAAATAAATATAAGCCAAAAAGAAACTGCATAGTAGGTGCGATATATTGCAACATGCCAACGGTCGCATAGTTAATGCGCTGTGCACCATAAGAAAAAAAGACCGAGGGCACTGATGTCAATGGTCCGAACAGCAGCAACATGAATGATTCGATAGCATTATGATGCAGCACGTTTGAAAAATGCATTTCATTATAAATTAGAAAGGGGAATGCCAGCGGTAACATGAATAGTGTTTCCACTGCCGACCCCGGCAGTGCTTCTACTTTGGCAGTCTTGCGAATCAATCCATAAACGCTGAAAGTCATCGCCAATGCCAATGATATCCATGGAAACTCTCCGCTACTGAAAGTTAGCCAAGTAACGCTCGCTGTCGCGATTGAAATAGATAACCATTGCAAAAAATTCAAGCGCTCTGACAATATCAAGACACCGAGTAGTACATTCATCAAAGGATTAATGAAGTAACCTAAACTACTGGATACGACCTGATGATTTGCAATGGCCCAGATATACACGGTCCAATTGATAATCAATAACGCAGCAGTGGTCAGTAATCGCAAAGCAACTGGGCGAGAAAGAATTGCATCGTACGCTTTGTGCAATTCTTTGCGTGAAAACAACCATATGAAACCCACGCCACAGCCTAGTACGGCACGCCACGCAGCGACTTGCAATGCATCCACTGCATGTAAAGGTTTAAGAAATAGTGGCCACAAACCCCACGCAAAGAATGCGCAGGCAACCGCAATGCCGCCACGAGCAGCAGAATTGTTAACGTCAGATATAGGAGTAGGCGATGTCATAAATATTTCAGTGCATAATATTTAAATATACTATGTATTCGCTGATCGAACGTTAGAAATGTAAATTTCAATCCACAATTGTTGTCTTGTAATCAGTCCATCTAGTTAGATGAGCGCCTTGGAATTGACCAGCACCTTGGATTGAATATTAGTTACTGTCACTGGATATTTATCATCAGATTTTATTTGGACGAACCTGACTTGGATGAATCATGACCACTTTACTTGAGCACGCACGTCGGCTGCTGGCATTGGGACATACCGGACTGCATTACACGCAAAGTGATTACGAGCGTGAGCGTTATGAAGAGATCGTGAGCATCGCCATGCAAATACTAAACGACAATTCCAATTACTCAACAGATCAGTTACGCGCTGCCTGGCAACTCGAAGAAGGCTATGTCACGCCTAAGTTGGATGTGCGCGGTGCAATGTTTCGCGACGATACGGTACTGTTGGTACGTGAACGCAGCGATGGCAAATGGACCGTTCCTGGTGGCTTCGCCGATATCAATGAGTGGCCCTCATTGTCAATTACAAAAGAGATCGAACAAGAATCAGGTTTTACGTCGCGAGCATTGAAGTTAGCAGCAGTGCATGATCGGAGTAAACACAACTATCCGGACTTCATGTTTCATATTTGGAAGTTATTGTTTGTTTGCGAAATAACGGGTGGTGAAGCAAGGATCAGCAATGAAACCGATGCCGTCGAGTATTTCAAACTAAGTCAGCTGCCACCGTTATCAACAGGACGCATTACTGCCGAACAGATTCAACTTCTTTACCGGCACTTTCTTGATCGTTCACTGCCAACTGAATTTGATTAATACTTTGATTAAATGGCTGGCATCATCCGCCAACGAGCCATGCGTCGTTTATGCATGGCATCGAGTATCCGCTCTACTCGTTGTGGAGTGAGCAATAACATCATCGCTACCTCCGGTACTCGCAACTGTTGTTGTTGAGATAACTTCCAAACTGTTTGAACCATGAGTGAAGGCAAACGATGACTGTGGGACATGATGTTCTCCGGCATGGCGTGCAAAACTTGTGGTTAGCTTGCCAATATGTCGGCCGAGAATCTCTTGGCACAAAGCTCAATAAGATAAATTCCAATACTGCATCACGGCTGATTTTGAGCGGTCAATCACAAATGAAATGACTTAGGCAATCGACTACTAAGGAACTCTTTGCTTGTTATAAGGGTCGATAAGTTACAGCCTGTACATCACCTAAGTGATGTTGCGAATTCGTAGTAATAACTAGTAGTCAATTGCCTCGTATTGATGTCAGAGGAGTATTGCTATGTCACTTACCTATTCGTTAAATCCGTCCGGCCAGCCATCTGGTCAGTCCTCCAATCAACAATTATCGCGTGTTGCGATCATTACCTTCATTGTGATGTTGCATGTAGGCGCGTTTATCGCTTTCAACAACGGTATTGGTCATTTCTTTAAAACCCAAGTACCGAACGACATGACGATTGTGGATGTCCCCACCGATCCACCCACACCAACACCTCTTCCTATTCCTGATATTCCCAAATCGATTCCAGAACAGACGCTCGCACCACCCATCGTTGATCCAACAACCGTTGTGATTGACTCGCCACCTATCGTAAGCGACTCGCCTCCCGCGCAAGCCACAGATGCAAATCCCGTAACCGATGCTATTCCGACAGTTTCGAAATTAACGGTCACATCGCGAATCGAGCCAGTGTATCCGGCCAGTGCTCAAGCCGCAGGTAAACAAGGCGTCGTGCTACTCGATGCGCAAGTCGATCCGAACGGCAATGTGGTGGCTGTCAATATTTTACGAAGCAGTGGCTTCAGCGAGCTCGATGCTGCTGCCGTACAAGCAGTTAAACGCTGGCATTTTGCATCTGTCAGTACAGGTGCGCATGTACGTGTGCCAATCCGATTTCAATTGAATGTGCAAAAGCACTAAATTAATTTGCATTGCATGATGATGATAAAGGGCGAGACATCTCGCCCTTTATCTTTGGGCAAAGCATCGCCATATCACAATAAAAACAGCTTAATTGTAGGTCTAGCAGAGATTATCGATAAGCACTTGTCTGAACGCAGAATATACTTGATTGATGCATTGAATCGCGATTGTCACTAGTGTATTCACTGCTGGAAAAAAGGCATACAATCTTGAGCACAGCGGTCGCGCTGCCGCATAACTAACGATATCAGACGCGGATTCAGAATAATTTTCACTAACATCTTTTAAAGAAATGAGGAGGCAAGCATGAGCAACTTTTATCGCCATATTAGCCTGGCGTTAATCGCTATGCTGTTGGGGGCATGTAGTAGTTCGAGTACCACCACATCCACAGCAAATACATCCACCACTCAAGGGACGGCAGAATACGATCCGCCTTTACGCGTGGCTTCCGCGAATGCAACTGATTTTGCTGCGCTTCTAAATCAATCACCTGCAGGCGGGCAGTTGCTTGATTTAATGAAAGCGGGCCTTCAAACACAGACTCCTATCAAGTGTGGAGTCGATATTTACTATCTGACTTTCTGGACAGTAGGTGGTGCCGGTGAAAAGACTAAATCTTCTGGCGCCCTGATGGTGCCGTCCGGTGGCACTGGGTGCAGCGGTCCACGGCCTGTGGTGTTGTATGCACATGGCACATTATTCAACAAGGCCACCAATCTTGCCGATATCAACAATCCTGACAACCAGACAGGCGCACTCATCGCCACGATGTATGCATCGCAAGGTTATATCGTGGTCGCGCCGAATTATGCGGGTTACGATATTTCAACCCTTGGCTATCACCCGTATTTAAATGCTGCCCAAGAATCCGCTGAAATGATCGATGCACTTACAGCAGCTCGTGCAGTGCTACCTCATACTTATTCTTCCGCAACCTCCGATAACGGTCAGTTATTCCTGGCAGGATATTCGGAAGGCGGTTATGTAGCCATGGCAACTGAGCAAGTATTAGAAGCCAGTGGTAAAAAGGTAACTGCATCTGCACCCATGTCGGGACCGTACGCACTCGAGGCTTTTGGAGATGCCATATTCTTCGGCCAAGTTAATATTGGTTCCACTCTATTTACTCCGTTATTAACCACTAGCTATCAAAAAGCTTACGGCGATATTTACAGTTCAGTGAGCGACGTTTATTCACCGACTTATGCGGCAGGTATCGAAACTTTATTGCCCAATGCACATGCATCAAACGAAGATGCGGCGATCAGTGATTTGTTTACCACCGGCAAATTGCCACAAACAGCGTTGTTCAATAGCACAACGCCAGTGACCGGCAATACCACGTTGGACACACAATTAGCTGTGCCCAGCAATCCGATGGATCCGCGTACACCGATATTTGCGGCTGGATTTGGAACCTCTTATCTTGTGAATAATTCTTTCCGTCTAGCTTATGCACTGGATGCAGCTGCTAATCCGGATGGTGCATTGCCCACTCCACCACCTGGCGCGCCACTTGCGGCCGCCGTGCCAACCAATACCATGCGCAAGGCGTTGTACATGAATGATATGCGTCATATCTATGGCGCCACTCTTCCTGCCGCGCCAAACTTGTTATGCGGTGGCGAGAATGACCCTACTGTATTTTTCTTGAACACCATGATCATGGTTAATTACTGGAGCATGGCACCACATGGACTGATTACACCATTGGATGTTGATCCAGCGAACGGCCCGTCGGGACCATTTGCAGCGGTTCAAGGCGCATTCCAATTAACCGCGCAAGATAACCTGAACAAGTTAGTACAAAGTGGCCTGACTCTGCAGCAGGCGCAGCAGACACTAATACAAAGTTATCACGGTGCGGTGGCACCTTTCTGTACGCTTGCTTCACTCTTTTTCTTCAATCAAGCTCTCAGTCAAATGCCATAAGGAAACACAATCATGACTAAGATAAACAAATTGATTCGCGTGCTTGTGTTGTACTTCTCGACGTTGCTGGCTGTGTTGTATTGCAACTCACCTGCGTGGAGTCAAGAAGTACCTGTAAACAGCATACGTGTAGGTTTCTATGATGTTTTTTATCATGCCACGGCGACTGACCTCAGCGGTCCTTTCGTCCCTGCAGGTGTCAATCTGCAAGTGAAAGATGTAAAAACTATTTACGTTGCCTATGTTCGGCGTTTAACCCCAGATTGGGATTTTGAATTTGCGTTTGGTGTACCGCCAAAGACTGACACAGTAGGTAAAGGACCCGCTACATTGGGATCGGTTCCTTATGATGGGCAAGTGATTTCATCAGCGAAATGGTTCGCACCAACTGTACTTTTCAACTACAACTTGCTGGATGAAACTCACAAATGGCGTCCATACATTGGTGTAGGCGTTAACTACACTACTTTTTATGATCGACGTTCAACACCAGCAGGTGATGCAGCCAGCGGTGGCGCAACCAAAATATCTTTAAGCAGATCAATAGGCCCTGCCGCTGATGTAGGTTTGAGTTACAAGCCATCAGCCAATTGGGGAATCTTTGCGTCTTATTCCGCCACGCGAGTCAATTCGCACTTGACTGCAAATACAGCCGGTATAATTCGCACTTCCACCATCAAATTTCGTCCACAAGCACTGGTTGTATCGGTGGGATATTCGTTCTGATAATGAAATGAATCAACTCTGTCATTGATCAAACCTTTTGACTGACCAAGGGTAGAATGACGCAAGTCCTTCTACCCTTTTTTATTTTTTTCTTTTTGTTATGAACTACACACGCCACGACACATCTACCACAGTAACGCTGCAACCAACAGGTGTCGCTGACGCGAGCATCATTTGGCTTCATGGACTGGGTGCGGATGGCAATGACTTTGTGCCAATTGTTCCCGAATTACGATTGCCTGAAGCATTTAAGGTACGCTTTATTTTTCCACATGCATCACATCGCCCAATTACCTGGAACAACGGCTATGTCATGCGTGCATGGTACGACATCAAGGCATTGGCTCTGAAAGCAGAAGAAGATGTCACCGGTATTCACGAATCGGAACAAATCATTCGTCAA
>JAICKZ010000077.1 GCA_025927665.1 Steroidobacteraceae bacterium
GCGAGTCGCTCTCTCGGACTTAGATGTTGCATCTGGCCGTAGCTCCTTGTGGGAGTCGTTTCGACCTGATTGGTTAGTGTTCTTGTGGTCGTTGCCGTTTTTGGCGGCGGAAGTGCTACTCAACAAAGCAGTGCTCATCATTTCAGACTCGATAACCACAGAACACCTAAGTTACTAACTGGTTGTACAACCAAGATACACAAACAGTACGCATTCTAGCCATACTCAGCGCTGCGGTCACCCTCGAACCGATGCATTTTTAGATTTCTTTCGCGTGTATTTTGGAACCTACAACAGTGTGCGGATACTGTGTGACACTTTTGTTACAACCCGCCATTTACCTTCAAAGAGTCTGTAGGCCTGCATCTCATAATGCATTTGGAGATGGACATGCTCGACCAGTGCCAATAAAAGCGAAACATTTGGGCTCTTATAAAAGACCAGGTTTCAATTATGTCAGGCAAAGCTCTTTAACCACCCGTGTCCAACCACGGGCGACATTGCTGCGATTATAACCACCGCCACCTAATGCCAACACTCTGCCATGTCCCCATGAATCCGCTAACTGACACAAACGTTGTGTGGCATGAGCATGCGCGGCTTCAGTAAACCGCAGATGAGTGAGTGGATCGTCGGCCATGCTGTCCACGCCACATTGCAATATTACAAATTCCGGCTTGCTATCTTGCAAATGGATTTCGACTTTCGACCACGCTGCTTTGAACTCCATATCACCTGCTCCACTCGGCAGCGGCAAATTCAACTTGGTGCCTACTGCTTTGCCTTCACCCGTTTCGTCTGCATGGCCAGTGCCTGGATACAAAAAATGTCCATCTTCATGAATGTCGACAAACACTAAATCTGGATCATGATCGAATGCATAGAACACTCCGTCACCGTGGTGAGCATCGATATCTACATAGGCAATCTTTTTGATGCCATATTGATTCCGCAATACTTCTATTGCAACACCAATATCATTGAACACACAAAAGCCCGCAGCATGATCACGCGCCGCATGATGCAAACCGGCGATGGGAATAAACGCACGACTTACTTGCGTACTCATGATGTGTTCTACTGCAGTGAGCGTTGCACCGACCACATTGCTGGCAGCTTCAAACACACCTTTGAATGCGGGCGTATCTCCGTTATCAACAAAACCACATCCTATTCGTGATAGTTCCATGACACGCTCAATATGGGCAGGAACGTGAAACAACTGCAACTCTTCAAGCGTTGCCAGACGTGGCGATGCATGCATGAGATGTGATTCGAGATTGGCGCGTCGCAACTCACTCATGAAGGCTTCGTGACGATCCAAACCAAATGCATGCCCGTCGGGAAAACCATATTTGGCGATAGCATCACCGGCAACCAGCAATACTTTATGATTTGTCACTTTATGATGTGTATTGGTCATTGCTTACTTACTTTGTATTAAGAGTACGTTGTCGCACAACTTCATACAATGTCACACCTGTCGCAACAGAAACATTCAGACTTTCCACCACGCCTTGCATGGGAATATTAACCAGCAAGTCGCAATGCTCCTTGGTCAAGCGTCGCATGCCCGCACCTTCTGCGCCCATCACAACGGCCATTGGTCCAGTTAATTTTGCGGTGTAAATAGATTGCGTGACTTCATCATCAGTACCTACCAACCATAACCCGCGTTCCTTCAACCAACGCAAAGTACGCGCGAGATTGGTCACTTGAACTAACGGCACAGTTTCTGCCGCACCTGCTGCAACCTTACGCACGACCGGAGACAATCCCGCAGCACGATCACGCGGCACGATCACTGCGTGAACACCTGCCGCATCTGCCGTGCGCAAACAAGCCCCCAAATTGTGTGGATCGGTCACACCATCCAGTACCAACACCAGTGGCGATGCACCTGCTTTATCTAACACATCATCTAATGCGCCCTCACCCAAGTTATCTATTTTTTTGAGTTGTGCAATGACACCTTGATGACTTTCACTCGACGTCAATTTATCCATTTCTTGCGAACTGCGTTGTTCAACTTTGATGTGATGTTCTTTGGCGAGACTGAGTAACTCATTCATACGCGCATCATCACGGCCGCGTTGCACATACAGTTGTACAATTTTGGAAGCATGACGTTGCAATAATGTACGCACGGCGTGCAAACCAAAAACGGTGGTGGCATCACTCATCAATATTATCTCCGCGGACCACGATTTCTGCGAAATGGATTGCGGGAAATTTGCGGCTCTGCGGCAGTACCGGCAGGTCTTACCAGTTCGAAATCAATCTTGCGTTCATCAATCAATACATTGATCAAACGCACGCGTAGATGATCACCAAGTCGATACACGCGCTTACTGCGCTCGCCAATCAAGCGATAACCCGATTTGTCGCGATTAAAATAATCGCTCCCTAAGCTGCTGACATGAATCAGTCCATCGATCTGCATATCTTTGATTTGCACAAACAAACCAAATTCCATCACGCCAGTCACTACCGAATCAAATTCTTCGCCAATATGATTTTGCATAAATTCGCACTTAAGCCATGACATGGCATCGCGAGTAGCTTCATCGGCACGACGTTCCAGCATGGAACATTGTTGTCCCAGCGTCGCCATATCGCTCAATTCTTCTGGCCAATCTTCATGTGTACCGCCCTGCAAAACATGGCGAATACCACGATGCACTAATAAATCCGGATAACGACGAATCGGTGACGTGAAGTGAGCATACTCAGTTAACGACAAACCAAAATGTCCGATATTTTCAGGTTGATAAACGGCTTGCGGCAACGACCGCATGACGACCGTTTGGATCAATGGTGCTTCATCACTGTTGCTGATCTGCTTAAGAACATTGCCAAGATCGCCGGGCGTAATCGTTCGGTCAATCGGCAATGAAATAGCAAAGCCACGTAAAAATTCGCGTAGTTGTTCAAGACGATCTTCATCGGGCGAGCCATGTACACGATACAAAGTCGGAATCTTGTGTTTCTTCAGAAATTTTGCCGCTTGTACATTGGCGGCGATCATGCACTCTTCAATCAAACGATGTGCATCATTGCGTGACTGCTCAACAAACGTAACCACTTTACCTTTGTCATCAAAACGAGCTTTGATTTCTTGCACGTCAAAATCCAATGCGTGTCTTTTCAAGCGCTCTTGGTGCAAGACCTTGAACACATCGTACAAATTGTGCAATGGCTCTGATAACGATTGTAATGCAGCACCAGCTGGTGCCTTTGCGTTACTAAGGAATGCCGCCACTGCCGTGTAAGTGAGTCGTGCGGCAGAACACATCACGCCTTCGTAAAATTCTGCACGTGTTATTTTTCCTTCCGCAGAGACGCGCATTTCACACACCATGCATAAACGATCCACTTGCGGATTGAGCGAACACAAGCCATTCGATAACGCCTCCGGCAACATGGGAATGACACGATTCGGAAAATAAACTGATGTGCCACGCAAACGCGCTTCCGCATCCAGCGCCGTATTCAATCGCACGTAGTGAGAAACATCTGCAATGGCGACAAGTAATCTCCATCCACTGCGCAACTTCTCGCAATACACCGCATCATCAAAATCGCGCGCATCTTCACCATCAATGGTCACCAATGGCAACTCTCGCAAATCATGACGCTCACGTTTGTCAGTCGCTTTTACTTTATCGCCAAACTTGCTTGCCTCAGCGATAACTTCTTTAGGAAATTCATTGGGCAATCCATGCGAATAGATTGCAATATCAGTTTCCATTCCAGGTGCGCCATGCTCACCAAGAACCTGTCTTACATGTCCAACGGGCTGCGCATTGCGCCCGGGTTGTTCAACCAATCGAATCAATACCACTTCACTTTGCTTAGCGTTATTTAATTTATTAGGAGGAATAAGAATGCGATGACTAATGCGAGTATTTTCTGGTGTGACGTAGTAAACGCCGTTATCTTCATATAAGCGTCCTACTACTTCTTTAGTGCCACGCTCAAGCACATCGACAATACTTCCTTCGGGCCTGCCACGACGATCCTGTCCGATAATCCGCGCTGAAACGCGATCACCATGCATAACTTGTTGCATCTGTCGATGCGAGAGAAAGATGGGGTCGGAACGATCATCTGGATATACAAATCCGTGACCATCGCGATGACCGGAAACTTTACCGACTATCAGGCCGAGACGTTCACGCAAGCAATATTCATCGCGACGATTACGAATAACTGCACCACGTCGTTCCAAGTCTAGTAACGTTTGATCCAACTTAACTGAATCTTTTTTGCTTAATTCACATGCGGTCATCAGCGCGGCTTTCGACATGGGCTGACCCATCTCTCGCAATGCATTCAGAACCAATGAATCATCCAGTTCGTTATGCTTCGCTGTAGGTTGCGACTTACGCGTTACCCGGCGAATTACTTTGGTTTTGGCGGTTTTTGCGCGACGTTTCATTTGTTGAGTAAACCAAGTGGCGCGTTCAATAGCAAGACACTTACGAATGAGAATGCAAATTCATTGACACCTGCAAAAGCCGCCGGTAGAGTTGCGCGCCTTGTGCGGGCCAGCCCCGCACTTATCCCACCAAAAAAATGCCCAGGTGGCGGAACTGGTAGACGCGCTAGTTTCAGGTATTAGTGGAGCAATCCGTGGAGGTTCGAGTCCTCTCCTGGGCACCAGTTTTCTTTTTGTTTTACTTTTCCTTTTAGTTCGAAAAGAAAAAAGTAAATGGGTTGAGGGAGCGCTAAGCATTCACTAGCTTTTACAGAAGTATGCAATGGATCATAACGAGAAAAACAACTTGTATGCGCCTCCTCGGGCACGTGTGGCCGACCCTATTCCAATGTCGCTTTCACAAAGGCCAAGGCAAATTAGCGTTGCAATTTGGTTGTTATGTATCTCTTTTGCTATAGGTTATCTAAACCGTGATCTTGTCTATCCGCTAATTGCAGGCACTGCTTTTCCAAGGGTACCTGCAATGGCCGCCAGTTTTATAATCGGTATTGCGGTAAGCATGTGGATCGGCAGAAAACTCCTTCTTGGACGCAACTGGATGCGAGTGACATTCCTCATTCTTTTTGTTCTTGGTCTGGCATTCACACCTTTTAGAATGGCTCGATTATTTCACGGATCCAACGAACTCTTGATTATTTATGTTGTTCAAAGTGTTATCCAGGCATTTGCTATCCTGCTCATGTTCATTAAACCCGGTAGTAGCTGGTTCAGTAAGCGCAACGATCAGTAACATCATTACATGTTCGTCCATGCGGAACACCAACCAGTAATCGTGACGAGCTATTATCAAACTCTGATAAGGTATGTGGCTGAAACCTTTGACACTTATAAGAAGAAACCAGTTCGCCAGTACAACATAGTCTTCTTGCATATTCACGATGATCACATTACAGCCTATCAAAAGTTGTAATGGCTGATTGCTGAAAATCCTACTGCAAGATTTTTATTCGTACAGCACGTATTGGTCAAGCCACTTATCTTCGTTACCTTGTGTTACCCACGTGCCGATCACTTTAAATAATTACATGGGTAGTTGTCCTAATTGGACAGTCTTCAAAGAGGAGTAAGGATCATGAAATACATTCTGGCAATGGTTGCAGTCATCATTTGTACATCAAGTGCTTCTACAGTAAACGCGGAAAACTATTCAGTACAAAGTACAAAAACCTTCGATATGCCTCTCGATCAAGCATGGGCAAAAATCACGAAATATTTAGTTTTGCATTCGATAACCCCCACGTTAAGTGACAAGGAAACTGGTGTAATTAATGCTGAGGGAACAAATGGTATTAAGTATGTGAACTGCGATGCCGGTAAAGGTAAGTTAGTCGACGTCCAATACAAGGCAGGTATTTCCATCGACTCGAAAGGTGCAAACACCGTGTCAGTAACAATCGTGGTTGATGGAGACGGCAAATATGCGAGACGACATCACATTCTGTTCATTCCTACCGCTACAAACAAGAAACCAACTGAATGCACAACCAAAGGAGTGTTTGAGCGTAACCTGTTTGATTACTTGGCAACTCAATAGCAGCTTTGTAGTTGCCAGATGATTTTTGATTCGGTGAGGCAATAAATGGATGCATGCTGTTGAATGATTGACTTACAACAGATCTTTCATCGTTCTCAGTGACTCAACGGTGATAGCCAACCCTAAAGACAAAAACGTATTGAGCAATTCATCAATCGTTTTCGACGGGTTTTTAAGTGACCTTCGCTGTTCCTTCACAGCAATGCAGACAGCCTCAGGAAAAAGATCAAATAAATGCGAGATAAATTCGTCCGGATGTTGCGCTTCGATTCCAAATGGCTGCAATAGATACTGCGGAAAGTCCTTGAGATTGTTTGTTACAATCACGCCAGCCTGACAACGTATTGCGGCTGCTAACACATGTCTATCCCCTTGATCTGGTAATTCCACTTGATCTGGTAATTCCACTTGATCTGCCAATCCTTGGTGCCCGGTGACTAAACAATCAGGAATGGCAGCGTCCATTTTTTCTTTTGTCCGTTGAAGCTGTTTCGCCGTCAAATCTGAACGATTAGCCAGTATCGAACGAATCCATTCATCATGAATTTCATTAGTCCAACGCGCACGAAAGGTTCCAGTAAGTGCCAGTTGCATTAATAAGTCGCGCAGCGGCGCTGGGTACAAGACGCAAGCATCGTATATGGCAACGAAGTTGCTCACCTGCTTAATATCCCATTCCTAATTGCTGAGCTTCCGTAGCCAGTTCGTTCAATGCCTGTTTACTTGCAGCCATTGTCCGATTTTTATATTCAAGAAGGTCCTTGAATTGAATGCGCCGATGCGTGCCAACTTTGGTGAATGGCAGTTCGCCACGTTCAACCAGTCCCACCAAGTAAGGTCGCGACACATTTAAAAAATCAGCGGCTTCCTGTGTTGTTAACACTGCATTAACCGGAATTATCGTCACACCATTTCCTTTTGCCATCTGCGCTAAAATTTGCTCTAACATTCTCAGTGCCGAAATTGGCACCTCAATTTCCTCATTACCGTCAATTACTCTCAGGCGAGCTGGTTCTCCGCGCCCAATACACGCAGCCAAAAGGCGGCTACTTTCTTGAGCCTGTTTTATCTCTGATTCCTCCGGTAATGATGGCTCACTCAATCGCATCAATTTTGCGTTCATGGGTATTCTCCAATCCTCAACTGATCATTTAATGCCTAAATTCGTTATGGACATATACTCTCACAAACGAAATATACGTAACAAACAAAATAAACGAAATGAGCATTAATTCCCCGATAGGTATAACTCATTGATACAGAAGAAACTAATGATTCAGCAACTACAATTTCTTTAATGATTTGTGATTCTGTGGAGCATTGAAATCGTACCGGCGTTTCCCAATGTGGCGTAAGGACGTCCGGGTTGTAGACCCAAATGCGAACAACTGCCAGCATCGTCAGCGCTAATCTTCTAACGGCTCACCACGCTAATCGCCAAAGGAATTTATTGAAGCATTAGCTTACGAGAGGCTACCAAACCCCAAATTACAAAAATGACTATAAAGAATACGATCCAATAAATCACCGACACCCGTTGTGAGTCGTGTAAATCCATGGTATCGCTGCCAACCCAACCACCATTAAGCCTAGCGATAATTGAACATGGATAACTTTTTGAAAGCCGACGACCACCAACTCTCGAACTATCTGTAAACACACCAGCGACTCGAATCAATCCATCGCAAGTGAAGTTCTCCCTATCAATCACTTTACAGTTATTCAATTTATTAACTTCAAGACTAATTGGCTCATATTCGATGTTGATCTTTAAGTCTTCTTCAATGAGTGCAACCACTTGAGATGCAGGATCAACGCGAAGCTTAACATCTGTCGTAAGCAGGCCTCGACAGTCTGGGATTCTCCAAGTCGGCGTATGCGACTCACCAACATATATCCCATGGCAATTACCTACTTCTCGATAACTAAATAAATGCTCAGTTTCTGCCCCGCCAAATAAGCCTGAACAACTGACAACCAATGACAAGAGTATAGGTAAGAAAATTAGTGCTATAGGATTTGGGCGTCGATATTTCATTTATTGACTAGCGATTGCTTTTTCAATTTTTGCCCCACCATGCAATTCTGGTCGATGGATGTAACATACCTCCACAATTTGTTCTCAGCAGTTACATTTAAAGAAAACAAAAATTAGTCTTCACCCCGTCTTACGTCGTCCCACCACAATACGTTGCGCTTCGCTGCGAGCCACTTGTTGCTTAACCGCAGCAAAACTGTCTGGGCTGACAGAGATGGAATCGATACTGCACGCCACCAGAAGCTCTGCAAACTCGGGATGATCGCTAGGTGCCTGGCCACATAGTCCAACTTTTGCTTCTGCGCGATGTGCGGCAGTGATAACATTTTCAATCATCCATTTTACGGCAGCGTTTTGTTCATCAAATAACGAAGTTAATGCTTCGCTGTCACGATCTACACCCAATGTCAGCTGAGTCAGATCGTTGCTGCCAATGGAAAAGCCGTCAAAACGTTGCGCGAATTCTTTTGCGAGAATGACATTAGACGGTATCTCGCACATCACGTAGATTTCAAGACCATTCTCACCGCGTTTTAGGCCATTGTTCGCCATGACTTGCAGAACCTTATCGGCCTCCGCAGTTGAGCGACAAAATGGAATCATCACCAACACATTCTTGAAACCCATCTCGTTGCGCAGTCTACGTAATGCACGACACTCCAACTCAAAGCCTGGTTGATAACGTGGTGAGTAGTATCGCGACGCTCCACGAAATCCGATCATCGGATTTTCTTCATGAGGCTCAAAGTTTGCACCGCCAAGCAAGTTTGCGTACTCATTAGTTTTGAAATCACTGGTACGAATAATGACTGGCGATGGAAAGAACGCCGCGGCAATACGTGCCAGCCCGCGCGATAGACGATCTACAAAATATTCTGTCTTGTCCACATAACCGCGTGTTAGTTGTGCGATTTGTTGTTTTTCATTTTTATCGCGCAGTGAATCGAATTGCAGCAGTGCCATGGGATGAACACGAATGTGATTGCTGATGACAAATTCCATGCGCGCTAGTCCCACTCCATCTGCAGGCAGTCGCCACCATCGATATGCTGCCGCCGGATTGGCGAGATTGAGCATGACCTTGGTGCGTGTTGATGGAATGTTGTTAAGAGACAATTCAGTTACTTCGAACTTCGCAATACCTTCGTATACAAAGCCTTCATCGCCTTCCGCACAGCATACGGTTACTTCTTGTTGATCGTGCAATAAGTGTGTGGCATTGCCAGTGCCGACAATGGCGGGCAAGCCCAGCTCACGACTGACAATCGCTGCATGCGAGGTCCGTCCGCCATGATCAGTGATGATGGCCGCTGCACGTTTCATTACAGGCATCCAATCAGGATCGGTGTTGGTCGCCACCAGAATGGATCCATCCACAAACCGATTCATATCTTTCGGATCTGCAATGATACAAATACTTCCATTAACAATGGCCTCACCAATGGCGATGCCTTTAATCAGTTTTCGACCTTTCTCTTTCAAGTCGTAAGTTTTCAACGCACTGGCATCACGTCGTGATTGCACGGTTTCTGGTCGTGCTTGCACGATATATAATATTCCAGTATCACCATCTTTGGCCCATTCCGTATCCATGGGCACACCGTAGTGTGCTTCAATGGCGCAAGCCCAACGTGACAACCGCAGAATTTCAGCATCGGTAAGCACAAAAGCTTCGCGTTCTGCCTGCGATGTCGGCACATTCTGTGTGCTCTTCAACCCACTGGCATAAATCAACTTGTATTCCTTACTGCCAACACGTTTTTCCACAATGGGTTGCAACCGTGTATCCGATAGCAGTGGTTTGAAAACTTCGTATTCATCTGGATCAACGGTACCTTGCACCACATTTTCACCCAGTCCCCATGCGGCATTAATCACGATCACTTTGTCGTAACCGGTTTCAGGATCGATAGAAAACATTACGCCTGATCCACCACGATCCGCATGCACCATTTGCTGTACGCCAATGGATAAAGCGACTTTCAAATGATCAAAGCTCTTGGTTTGTCGATAGCTGATGGCACGATCAGTAAATAACGACGCGTAACATCGTTTACAAGCGATCAACAATTCGCTCGCACCGCGCACATTCAAGAATGTTTCTTGTTGTCCTGCAAAACTTGCATCGGGCAAATCTTCTGCCGTTGCACTAGAACGAACTGCGACATCAAGATTGGGTAACGCGGCACGTTCACACAGTTGTGAATAGGCCGTGGTTATTTCAGTTGCAATATCAACTGGCCAGTCGGCACGCAAAATTTCACGCCTTATCGCTTCACCGGTTTCTGACAAGGTTGCTTTACCGGTAGCCAATGCATTCAATGCGTCGCGAATGAATGCTTGCAGATTGTTTGCGTTAATAAATTGCCAATACGCGATCGCGGTGGTAGCAAATCCAATGGGTACCTTGATGCCATGCTGCGTGCACTGACTAACCATTTCACCCAGTGAAGCGTTTTTGCCGCCCACCGATGCAACGTCGCCACGAACAATTGTTTCGAACCATTTAATCAGTGAACTAGCATTACCCATGATTTCGATCTCGCAATTAATACTTATAGAATCGATGTCTATGGATTAGCAGTTTCAATCCATTGCCTTTGCAAGCGTATGCGTACTTCCACTGAACAAAGCGATGCATCCACGCATTAGCAGTGTATTTCCAATCATTAAGTGCTATGTTCTTCTAACAATCATGACTATCCAAAATCTTGATGCACTATTTTGTCCACGATCCATTGCACTGATTGGAGCAAGTGATCATGTAGGTTCATTGGGTACGTTGCTGCTACGCAATCTGATCGATGCCGGATATCAAGGAAATATATTTTTGGTGAATCCAAAATATAAAACCGTCATGCAACGTACATGCTATTCCGACATTGCAGCGTTACCAGAATCACCTGACTTGGCAATTATCTGTACACCTGCCAATACCCTACCTGCATTGATTGATTCACTCTTGTTGCGCGGTACACGTGCAGCCATTGTCATCAGTGCCGTTGCAAATCATGACTCTGGCGAACCACAAAATCATGAACTGCAGTGGATCATCAATGCCAGGCAAAAACAATTGCGCATCATTGGACCCAACTGTATCGGCGTTCAATCGACTGGCCATCATATCAATGCGAGTTTTGCACATCTTGCAGCAAACGCTGGTTCATTGGCCTTTGTGACGCAGTCCGGTGCAATGGTGACCACCGTACTTGATTGGGCGCAACCACGTGGTATTGGTTTTTCGCATGTTGTTTCATTAGGAGATATGAAAGATGTCGATTGTGGTGACATGCTCGAGTATCTCGCTGCAGATCCAAACACCACGGCGATATTGTTGTATGTGGAAGCGATTCCTGCTGCACGTAAATTCATGATTGCAGCACGTGCTGTTGCAGATAAAAAACCGGTGATAGTAATCAAGGCTGGACGTTCTGAATCGGGAGCACGCGCTGCTGCATCACATACCGGCATGATGGCCGGAGCAGACGCCGTGTATGAAGTTGCGTTGCATCGA
>JAICKZ010000031.1 GCA_025927665.1 Steroidobacteraceae bacterium
ATCGCATTGTTGGATGAAGTGAATGAAGTGATCGCATCTCCCGGTGTTTCATTGCGCGAACCCATTCTAGTTGAGGCAACCAAGCGTGGCTTGCCTATCATTGGCGATATTGAATTGTTTGCTCGCAGTGCACATACACCTGTGGTTGCAATCACCGGCACCAATGGTAAAAGTACTGTTACCACATTGGTGGCGTTGATGGCGCAGGCGTGTGGTTTACGCGCCTTCGCTGGTGGCAATCTTGGTCGCCCGGCGCTCGATCTCTTACAGGAAACTCCAGCCGATCTATTTGTATTGGAGCTATCGAGCTTTCAGCTGGATACCACTGATTCACTTAAGACACGTGCCGCAACTGTTTTGAATGTCACCTCCGATCACTTGGATCGATACGACTCAATGGCAGCGTATGCACAAGCCAAGTCGCGTATTTTTAATCATTGCGATTGCGCTGTTATCAATCGTGATGATGCATGGGTGAGTGACATGGAAAGTAAAGCACAACGAACCCTCAGCTTCAGTTTGAAAAACAATGATGCGGATTACAGCACCATGCAAACTGCGAATGAGATTGTCTTGGTTGCACATGGACGACCATTGGTAAACATGTCGCAACTTAAATTAACCGGTTTGCACAATGCGGCCAATGCACTGGCGGCGCTTGCGTTATGCGAAGCGTTGCAATTGGATATGAAACTTTGCCTGCAAGCCTTGAAAGAATTTTCAGGTCTACCACATCGCGCACAATGGGTCGCCGAGATCAACGGCGTACGTTATATAGAAGATTCCAAGGGCACGAATGTGGGTGCAACGCTTGCCGCTGTGCAAGGCATGTCGGGACCGCTCATTGTCATTGCCGGCGGCCAGGGAAAAGGACAGGACTTTGCACCGTTAGCTCACGCTTTTCGCGGTAAGGTGCGGCATACGATTTTGTTGGGACAAGACGCGACACAACTTAACGAGGTGCTTAAAGAAGTCTGCAGCACTGCATTTGTCAGCAGCATGGAAGAAGCCGTGGTCACTGCGGCGAACATTGCTAAAGAAGGCGACACCGTACTGTTGTCACCTGCATGCGCCAGTCTCGATATGTTCCGCGACTATGCACATCGTGGTGATGTATTTGCCGATGCCGTGAAAGGATTAAGTGCATGAGTGCCGTGATGCCCAATGCCACGTCGGTTTCCTATCCACGCAGTGGCACACGTTCACGTGCATTGCAAACGGATGCGATACTCATTATGGCCGTCGCAGCTATCTTGCTCATAAGCGCAGTGATGGTCACGTCAGCTTCCATTTCGATTGCCAGCAAAGAAACCGGTGATGCATTTTATTATTTAAAACGGCAATTGATCTTCATGGCAATTGGTGTCATTGCATGCATGATCACTACGCGCATTTCCACCCGGATTTGGGAACGTTTGCATGTGCCGTTATTGCTAGTGGCTTTTGCAATGTTGATTGTCGTGTTGATCCCTGGCATCGGTGCGCAGGTGAACGGTAGTCGTCGCTGGGTGCGACTGGGCTTTATGAACTTTCAAGTATCAGAGTTGGCACGTGTATTCATCCTCGCCTATATCGCAGGCTACATTGTGCATCGTCAAAAAGAATTGAAAGAACAATTCAAAGCCACTGTGGTGCCCTTAATCGTATTGGGTGTGGCTTCCATATTGCTGTTGCTGGAACCAGACTTTGGCGCGACCGCAGTATTGCTTGCTACCAGTGTGGGATTGTTATTTCTCGGCGGCATGCGTTTAAGATTTTTCTTTATCTTGGTTGCAGCGGCTGGTGCATTGATGGGTTTGATTGCGATTGCTGCACCTTATCGAGTGAAGCGCTTAGTTGGATGCATTGATCCATGGGCCGATCCGTTTGGCAGTTGTTATCAGCTGGTGCAATCTGAAATTGCGATCGGTCGTGGTGAATGGTTTGGGGTTGGCTTAGGAAGTAGTGTACAAAAATTATTTTACCTTCCAGAAGCACATACTGATTTTGTGTTCGCAGTGATCGCAGAAGAATTTGGTTTCATCGGCGTGCTGTGTCTGTTGAGTTTGTATGCTGTGGTGGTGTGGCGCGTATTACGCATTGCACGCATGGCGGCCGAAGCCAGCATGCCTTTCCAAGCATTCATCGCTGCATCGTTTGGTATGTGGATGGGTTTGCAAACCTTCGTCAACATTGGTGTCAACATGGGAATTTTGCCGACCAAAGGATTAACTCTTCCAATGTTGTCCAATGGTGGATCAAGTTTATTAGTTGCACTGGCGTGGCTGGGTGTGGTGTTACGTATGCATCATGAAGCCAGTGTTTCTGGTCACGCAGCTTTACCCAGAAAGGTGAAGCAATGATGTCAACACCAGTTGCACTTATTATGGCGGGCGGTACGGGTGGACATGTATTTCCGGCACTCGCTGTTGCGCGCGTACTACGTGAGCGCGGCATGTTGCCAGTGTGGTTAGGCACAGAACGCGGCATGGAAAGCAAGTTGGTACCTCAGCATCACATTGAACTGGAGTTAATTGCGGTAAGTGGTGTACGTGGCAAGGGCATCAATACTTTATTACGTGCGCCGTTTGTTTTGACGCGCGCAGTATGGCAAGCGATATGCGTTATCAATAAACGCAAACCAGCGGTGGTATTTGGTGCGGGCGGATTTGTCAGTGGGCCTGGTGGTATTGCTGCATGGCTAACACGTACGCCACTAGTGATTCACGAACAAAATGCCGTTGCGGGCATGACCAATCGCGTGTTGGCATACATTGCAACGCGAGTATTCAGTGCATTTCCTGCCATCAATAAACAAAATACGCTTAAGCAGGCAGAGTGTGTAGGTAATCCAGTGCGACGTGAGTTGGCAAGCATGCCAACACCATCGCAACGTTTTGTCAGCCGTACTGATGCAATGCGCGTGTTAATCATTGGCGGTAGTCAAGGCGCACAGCATCTTAATAGAGTGGTTCCGAGTGCTTTGGCGTTACTTCGACCAACCGAACGTCCTCAAGTCATTCATCAAGCTGGTGATCGCCATCTTGCAAATACGCAAGCGCAATATCGCGAGTTACATGTCGATGGAGAGGTACGTGACTTTATCAACGATATGCCAGCGATGTATGCATGGGCAGACTTAGTAATCTGTCGCGCCGGTGCACTGACTGTCAGTGAGTTGGCCGCGGTGGGATTAGGTGCATTGCTGGTGCCATTTCCTGCGGCAGTGGACGATCATCAAACCTGTAACGCACAGTTTCTGGTGAATGCCGGCGCGGCACTCTTGATTCAAGAAAAAGAATTAACGCCACAACGTCTGGCCGATGCCTTGCATAATTTGTTGTCGCAAGGTCGTGAACATTTATTACAGATGGCCGAACGTGCGCGTGCGTTGGCTATTGTTGATGCTGATGTGCGCATCGCAGATGTTTGCATGCAGCTTGCGGGCTTGCCAATCAATCACAAGCTCGATGCGGAGGCAAGGTCATGAATATGAATGACGCCAACAACCGCATGCGCCGCATTCATACCATTCACTTTGTAGGTATTGGCGGCGCTGGAATGGGCGGCATCGCCGAAGTATTGATTAATTTAGGTTATGCAGTGCAAGGATCAGATATCAAACCCAACAGCGTCACTGCGCGTTTAGTTGCACAAGGCGCAAGGGTGATGATGGGACATGCTGCAAAGAATGTGCAAGGTGCCGATGTGGTAGTGGTCTCAACAGCGGTGAACGCAGACAACCCCGAAGTGTTGCAAGCGCATGCGCAACGCGTGCCCGTTGTGCCGCGTGCCGAGATGCTGGGTGAGTTAATGCGCTTTCGTTATTCCATTGCGGTTGCAGGTACACATGGCAAGACCACCACGACCAGCATGGTGGCCAGCGTGTTGGCAGAAGGCAAACTCGATCCCACCTTTGTAATCGGTGGTCGTCTGAAGAGTGCTGATACTCATGCGCGGCTTGGTGCTGGAAAATATTTGGTCGCGGAAGCCGATGAAAGTGACGCATCGTTTCTGCATCTACAAGCCATGATTGCCATTGTGACCAATGTCGATGCTGATCATCTGAGCACACACGGCGGTGATTTCGAGCTCTACAAGCAGAGTTTCATCGATTTTCTACACAACTTGCCATTTTATGGATTGGCAGTCATGTGTATGGACGACGATGAAACAGCTGAATTAATTATTCATGTTAAACGTCCCATCGTTACGTATGGCATTACCAGCGATGCGGACATACGCGCGGTAAATGTGCAGCGACATGGTATGCAATCCACTTTCGATGTGTTGCGAGCGAACAAAGCGCCACTGTCCATTCGTCTTAATATTCCCGGCAAACACAATGTATTGAATTCATTGGCTGCCATTGCGGTTGCGACAGAACTGAATGTCAATGATGTAGCGATTCAACAAGCGCTTGAACACTTCCAAGGTGTGGATCGCCGTTTACAAAATTATGGTGATGTACAAACCAGTAAAGGTCGTATCACGATGATTGATGACTATGGACATCACCCCACTGAAATTGCCGCAACACTTGATGCGGTTCGGCAAGGCTGGTCCGACCGTCGTATCGTCTTAGTATTTCAACCACACCGTTATACACGCACCCGTGACTTGCTTGATGAATTCGCTTCAGTACTTGCTGATGTAGATACGTTGATTGTCACTGATGTGTATCCCGCAGGTGAATCACCCATCAAAGGTGCTGATGCCAAAGCGCTATGTCGTGCGATTCGTTCGCATGGGCGTGTAGAACCTGTATTGGTGCACAAGATAACTGATGTACATGCAGCGTTGTTACCCATCATTCAAAATGATGATGTGATTGTTGTTATGGGTGCAGGCAACATTGGTGGGCTCGCAGCCGAGCTTGCACTGCTCTTGTCCGCTTCTGCAGATTCGTTGCTGCAGATTAACACCGCAGGTGCGGCATGATTAAGTCCCTTGCTCATGTGGATACATCAGCTTCGTCAATACTGCCAGCGGGACTACGTGGTCGCGTATTATTTAATGAGCCATTAGCAAAACATACCACTTGGCGTGTAGGTGGCCCCGCTGATGTGTTCTTCATTCCGGCTGATAAGCAAGATCTTTCCTGGTTCTTGCGTTCCATCGATGGCGTGATGCCGGTTATGTGGTTGGGTTTGGGCAGTAATTTATTAATCCGCGATGGCGGTGTCCGCGCTGCCGTGATTGAAACTTATGGTGCGTTAAATGATTTGCAACGCTTGAGTGAAACAGAAGTGTGGTGCGATGCAGGCGTGCCTTGTGCAAAATTGGCGAAGCAATGCGCCAAATGGAATCTAGGTCCCGCAGAATTCTTTGCAGGTATACCTGGCACAGTGGGCGGCGCACTTGCCATGAACGCAGGTGCGTTTGGTGGTGAAACTTGGTCGCATGTGGTTGAAGTTGAAACCATCAATCGTCGTGGTGAAGTGCGTCGTCGTACTGCCAGCGATTATCAAATTGCTTATCGTCATGTCGCCGGACCTCATCATGAATGGTTCTTGGGCGCCCAACTTACTTTTGCAACACGCGGCGAGTCATTGGAATCTGGCGAAGCTGAAATTCGTGCATTGCTTAAGCGCCGCAAAGAAACTCAGCCCATTGGTGAGTCTTCATGCGGATCGGTGTTTACCAATCCACCGGGACATCATGCAGCGAAATTGATTGAGAGTGCCGGTTTGAAAGGCGATCGGATTGGCGGTGCAGTTGTGTCTATCAAGCACGCCAACTTCATCATCAACGAAGGCACCGCTACAGCAACCGATATCGAAGCATTGATTGAACATGTCAAAGCAACAGTGCTGGAGAAATTTAATATCGTTCTTAAGCCCGAAGTGCGCATTGTAGGTGAGCGCGATGGCAATGAGGAAGCATCATGAAATTGCGCGTGACTGACATGACACAATTTGGTCGCGTTGCGGTATTGATGGGTGGCACTTCTTCGGAACGTGAAATATCTCTGTTGTCCGGTAACGCGGTGTTGGATGCACTTATTAAACGCGGTGTTCATGCTTTTGCGGTAGATGGCATCGAAGCATTGAAGACTTTGTTGATTAGCCATTCTGCTGATAAAAAAATCGATCGCGTCTTCAATATCCTACATGGCCAAAAAGGTGGCGGTGAGGATGGCGTATTGCAAGGCTTGCTTGAAGCATTTGGTATTCCCTATACAGGCTCTGGTGTACTGGGCTCGGCATTGACAATGGATAAAATTCGCACTAAGCAAGTGTGGCTTGCAATGGGATTGCCCACGCCGCGTTATATAAAATTACATCGTGGTGCTACTTCCGATGAAGTGAATGCCGCAGCCAATCAATTGGGATTGCCGGTCATCATTAAACCTGCATCCGAAGGTTCCAGTGTTGGCATTAGCCGCGTGTTCAAAACATCGGAGTTGCATCAAGCAGTCGAGTTGGCATCAAGCTATCCCGGCGACATGCTCATGGAGCAACTGATCGTTGGTAGTGAGTTCAGTGTTCCCGTAATAGGTGACGAAGTATTACCCAGCATTCGCATTGTTCCTAAAGGTGAATACTACGATTACAACGCAAAATATATTGCCGATGATACGCAGTACATTTGTCCGGGGCTTGAAGGCGAAGCAGAAATGCAATTGCGTTCGCTCGTGTTACAAGCATTCAAAGCGGTAGGTTGCAGCGGTTGGTCACGTATCGATGTCATGCGTGATCAACAAGGTAATAATTATCTACTCGAAGTGAACACGGCACCCGGCATGACCAGTCATTCGTTGGTACCTAAAGCTGCGGCACAGGTGGGTATTAGTTTCGAAGAACTGGTACTGCATATTCTCGAAAGCAGTATGAACAACACTGCGAGTAACGGAGACGCGCATGGCCGGTAATGCAGTATTGATTGACGATGACATTAAAAGCCGAACACGTCGCGGATCAAAATCGAGCGAAGATGAAAGCAGGTTTACATGGCTGAAAGCGCATCGTAAGCAATTGATGTGGACTGCATTGATTACAGGTGTGGTTGTTATTCTGTGGTTTGCCGTGCGCGGTGTGCTTGATCGCCCGATTCAACATGCGGAAATCAGTGGCAAGTTTGCTCAAGTTTCACGCATTCAGATTGAACAAGTATTGGAACCTTTTGCACGCAAAGGATTTATATCGATTGACCTTGCCAAAGTAAAGCACGCATTAGAAGCACTTCGTTGGATTGATCACGTGCGTGTTGAGCGTGCCTGGCCTGATGGCGTGCGAGTATTTGTGACTGAGCAAGTGGCTGTAGCGCGTTGGGGTGAGCGTGGTTTGCTCAATACGCGCGGTGAATTGTTCTTGCCTGATGCCCGCGATGTGCGTGCTGATCTTCCGCAACTCAATGGGCCTGAAGGCACACAAAGCGAAGTTGCAAAACTTTATCTTGAGACTTATCCACGGTTGCTTACCGTTAGTTTGACACTCAGTCGTGTGACGTTGGATGAACGCGGCGCATGGAGCTTACAGTTGAGTAATGGCATTGAAGTGAGATTGGGTCGTGAAGATGTTGCCGCACGATTAGAACGCTTCATTCGTGCAGCCAGTCCAGTCGTGGCGACACGTACGGGTGATGTTGCCTATGTTGACATGCGTTACAGCAATGGATTTTCCATTGGTTGGGGAAAGCCCCTGAGTAATGCCAGTAGTAATGCCAACAATAACGATGCAACCGCTCCGAGAACAGGAGGGTCAGGTCATGTCTAAGAAAAAAAGCGATCGTAATTTGATTGTAGGTCTCGACATCGGTACTTCGAAAGTGGTGGCGTTGGTCGGTGAAATAAAAAGCGATAACAGCATCGAGATCATCGGCTTTGGTTCACATCCATCACGTGGCCTGAAAAAAGGCGTGGTGGTTAACATCGAGTCCACCGTCGCTTCCATTCAACGAGCAGTAGAAGAAGCCGAGTTGATGGCAGGTTGCCAGATTAACTCGGTTTACACCGGCATTGCCGGCAGTCATGTGCGCAGCCTTAATTCACATGGCATCGTTGCGATACGCAATAAAGAAGTCACCGCTGAAGACGTCGAGCGCGTGATTGATGCCGCGCGTGCAGTGGCCATTCCGGCTGATCAAAAAATTCTGCATATTTTGCCGCAGGAGTTCGTCATTGATAATCAGGAAGGCATTCGCGAACCGGTTGGTATGGCTGGTGTACGTCTTGAAGCCAAGGTGCATATTGTCACCGGTGCAGAAAGTGCGGCACAAAATATCGTCAAGTGTGTGCAACGTTGTGGCTTATCGGTAGATGACATTGTCCTCGAACAGTTGGCGTCCAGTTATGCAGTGCTTGCCGATGATGAAAAAGAATTAGGTGTGTGCCTGGTGGATATTGGCGGTGGTACCACGGATATTGCAGTGTTCTCTGGTGGCGCCATCCGTTATACCGCAGTGATTCCTATTGCAGGTGATCAAGTCACCAATGACATTGCCGTGAGCTTGCGTACTCCCACGCAACATGCTGAAGAAATAAAATTAAAGTACGCCTGTGCATTGTCGCAACTGGCGCATGCCGATGAAACCATCGAAGTACCTAGTGTGGGTGATCGTCCACCAAGACGACTCGCGCGTCAAACATTGGCCGAAGTAGTGGAACCACGTTATGAAGAATTATTTGCCATGGTACGGCAAGAATTGCAGCGCTCTGGTTATGAAGAGGTGGTTGCGGCGGGAGTGGTACTTACTGGAGGAAGTTCCAAGATGGAAGGGGCAGTGGAACTTGCCGAAGAAGTTTTTCATATGCCAGTGCGTCTAGGTTCGCCACAACATGTTACGGGTTTGGGTGATGTGGTGCGTAATCCGATTTACGCAACCGGTGTCGGTTTGTTGTTGTACGGCCGTGAGAACTATGTGCGGCATCAACGTCGCGCTTCACCCGTAATAACGCAAATCAATGTCAGAAACGTATGGGAAAGAATGAAGGGGTGGTTCAATGGCGACTATTGAATTTGATCCGTATCTTTTAACAAATCAGTTGTCCAATCAATCATCCATACGATCAGGACAACGTCTGAACAAGTGGAATCAGATGTTACATGATGTAAGTCAATATGAGATTGACTTACAGCTGTGGAAGCAACACCAGAAGCAAGGAGTGTTCTGTGCGGTCACAAAATTTGGATTTACCGGAATGCTGTCGCGATTACAAAACCAGCGACGCACTAATCGTTGAAGTATTGATTCTTAATTTTTGTTTTTAGTTTTAATTATTTAAGGCTATAGAGGGGACTTATCATGTTTGTACTTGCAGATAGCGAAAATCATGGCGCGATAATCAAAGTCATCGGCGTTGGTGGCGGTGGTGGCAATGCTGTGTCACATATGGTCACCGCAGGTATTGAAGGTGTGGACTTTGTATGTCTCAACACCGATGCACAGGCATTGAAGCATTCCAAAATTAAAATGGCATTGCAAATTGGTTGCAATATCACCAAAGGATTGGGTGCAGGTGCTGACCCTGAAGTGGGTAGACAGGCGGCGATGGAAGATCGCGATCGCATCATTGAAATGATTGAAGGTTCGGATATGTTATTCATCACGGCAGGCATGGGTGGTGGTACGGGTACGGGCGCGGCGCCAGTCGTTGCACAAGTTGCCAAGGAGTTGGGAATTTTGACCGTTGCGGTGGTAACCAAACCTTTTGCAATGGAAGGCTCCAAGCGTGCCAATCTTGCTGATCAAGGCATTGCTGAATTGTCTAAGCATGTTGATTCACTCATTACCATTCCCAATCAAAAACTGTTGAGCGTGTTGGGTGGTGATATGACGTTGTTGGATGCATTCAAGGCCGCAAATCAAGTCTTGCAAGGTGCCGTACAAGGCATTGCAGAGTTAATCACCAAACCTGGCATGATCAATGTGGACTTTGCCGATGTCCGTACGGTAATGGCAGAGACCGGTATGGCCATGATGGGCACTGGCATTGCACGTGGTGAAAATCGTGCGCGTGAAGCAGCAGAAGCCGCAGTCTCCAGCCCATTGCTTGAGGATGTAAATTTGCAAGGTGCGCATGGCTTGTTGATCAATGTCACTGCTGGATTAGATTTGCGTACCAGTGAATTTGCAACCGTGGGCGATACAGTAAAGCGATACGCATCAGAAGATGCCAATGTAGTAGTGGGTTGTGTGATCGATCCAACGATGAGCGAAGATATTCGCGTTACCGTGGTCGCAACCGGTATTGGTCGTCCAACAGTTCAAATACAGCAACCGGAGATGGATAGTCGTCGCGGTATGACTGCGATTGAAGGTGGTCGTGTACCGCGTTTGACAACCGCAGTGACAGATTTGAATGTGCCAACTTACATTCGCAACCAACGCGAACAACAGGCGATGCATTCATCATCACGACGTGCAGTAGGTGATGGCTTACAAGTAACTGATGAATCCATGCTAGATATTCCGGCCTTTTTACGCAGGCAGGCAGATTGATCGCATAGATAAGTCGGGTATATATTTGCGGCGCGGCATGGCTGTCACTTATGACAATCAATGCTGTCGATCAGTTGTATTTATGGTACGGTGGGCGCTTATGCTTAAACAGCGAACCTTAAAAAGTAGTGTTAGCGCGCGAGGCGTTGGCCTGCATTCCGGCAAGAAAGTGTTAATGGTGTTGCGACCTGCAGCGCCTAACACCGGTATTGTGTTTTGTCGCACCGATCTTGCAGCGTCATCGTATGTGCCAGCGCGAGCGGACTTGGTGGGCGATACAGCATTGGGTACCAGTATTGTCAATGGCAATGCCAAAGTTGCGACGGTTGAACATCTACTATCGGCAATCGCGGGCTTGGGTGTTGATAATGCTTACGTTGACTTATCCGCACCTGAAGTGCCGATCATGGATGGTAGCGCAGCTCCTTTTGTATTCTTACTGCAAGCAGCAGGTATTGAAGAACAGAATGCGCCTAAACGTTTTATCCGCGTGTTGAAGTCTGTTCGTGTTACCGATGGCGACAAGTGGGCAGAATTCAAACCTTATGATGGTTTCAAACTCAACATCGAATTGGAGTTTGATCATCCAGTGTTCAAGAAGCGTCAACAAACCGGCAGCATGGAATTTTCCACCACCGCGTTCCTTAAAGAAATCAGTCGTGCACGCACCTTTGGTTTTGTCAAGGACCTCGAGTACATGCGTTCGCGTAATCTGGCACTGGGTGGCACATTGGAAAATGCCATTGTGCTGGATGACTATCGCATTTTGAATGAAGATGGTTTGCGTTATGACGATGAGTTCGTCAAGCACAAAATTCTCGATGCCATTGGCGATCTCTACCTGATCGGCGGACCCATGTTGGGTGAGTTCACTGGTTATAAATCCGGCCATGGACTTAATAATAAATTGCTACGCACGTTGTTGGCAGATAAAGGAGCAACTGAAGTGGTCAGCTTTAGCGAAGCACAGCCTGGACCGATTTCATTCTCCACCGCGTTAGCAATGGCTTAAGCCTTTCGCCACGTACAAGTATTCAGCGTGTCTTTTTTTCTTTGCTTGCTGCGTCGCGTGCCTGTGCAAAGCCCACTCGATAAGAATCAACAATGCCAATGATCCACACTATAAAAATCGTGATCGTCGCAATGTTCATTGATTGGCTTGAACGTTGGGATTGTTGTTGCACCAACTGAGTAATGTGCGCAACGTCAAGTGACGTGTCATTGTTTACAAGCTTATCCGCGACATTGAAAGCTTCGTTGACCACGCCTGACATGAGGAAGTAAGTGGCCGCCGCCGCAATGAGAATCAGTAATATTCCTGGCACATAGCGTCGCAGATAAAGATGTCCGGCACCCGGAAAAACCAGGGCGGAGATTAACGCAGCTTTGATTGATTTTTTCACAAGAAAACCTCTATTTATTGCAGCCAGTATAAGCCTTACGTAAGACATCTTGGTATTTGCAATAAAGCGTGTGCATATTTACCTTAACTATTCGATGGATTAAGGGCACAGATTGAACTATCCAATCTATATCGCGAACTGACACAGCGTTGAATTGCAACAAGGCAGTAAGCAAACTGACGAACGTAAATGGCGATGCGGATTCTGCTGATGATTGCATGATAATGAGCGACTACTATCAAAAATCCTGAATCAATGCTTGTCCTATGCCAGTGTCCTTTGCAATGAAGTTGCACCTGACACATCATGTATGATCTATGAGGGTGGGAATATGGCTATTTGTAGACTTACGCAATACGTTAAACCAAGCGATCTGATTTTTGATGTTCGGTATGGATTATGGAGGAAGTCCATCAACGTATTGGGCAACAAATATTCATTTGCCGATAGTGATCCATTGCGAGTGTGTGAAACGGTCAACTATTATATTTTCACCTATATGAGCACTAACAATCGTGGCGCCGATGACAGTGAAGAGTTTGTTGAATTTTGTGCTCAGGATATTTTGCCGCTGACAACTTCTTTTCTTGAACGATTGCGTCGAGCTTGAAACGTCAATATCACTTCACCTTTCGAGTTCCTGCTACTTGCCAAGCAAATGCTAATACTTGAGCCACTGCGACATAGAGTTCACGCGGTATCTCTTTGTTCAGATCTATGCGTGATAATGCGTTTGCCAATGCAGTATCTTGATCAAGAGGTATGCCGTGAGCGTGAGCGATCTTGATAATGTTCTGTGCAACCAATCCGCTGCCTTTGGCCAGAATACGTGGCGCGCCACGACCGGAATAATGTAATGCGACGGCCAGTGCAGGACGATTTTTTTCTGTTTCACTCATGCGTGATAATCCAATAAGCGTTGCAAACGCAGACTTGCATCATCGACGGGATTGCCATGCAAGCAAACTAGTTGTTCTACTTTCAAACCTTGTTGCTCAAGCGAAGCACGCAACGTTTCTAGTTGCTGAGTTAAATCACCTACCAGCTGTGGTGAATCAGATCGTAACCGTACATTCAGACGCATACCTTGCAAGCTGACTTTCGCATGCATCGCGCCATTGGCACCCAGATCCATTGCGACTTCCACCGACCATGCCGCCTCATCTTGCGGATCAGATTTGGCGTTACGTTCAAACTTGAAGCGTAACAGTTCACCACGATCATCATTGCGAATGGCTACTTCAATTAAGCAAGCGGTGATACCTTGTTGCATGGCGTTAGCATTCAGCAATTGAGTGGTATTGATGCGTGACAAAGTGCCATCGGTCTGTTGCTTTAATTCATTTAGTTGTGATGCAGTGGTATCCAGCCCCGACAGTGATGCCGGACCCGTAGGCATGGCATGCAGTGCGCCTTGTAACATGGGCAGTGGACCGGGTGGTTGAGGATTATTCGGAGTCTTGTCGACGTTCAAGCTTAGTAATTGCTCACGCAGCTGAAGCAGCTGCGCTTTGAAATCGTTATTCAGTGTCTGTGCTTGCATCGTGGGTGAATTGATCGCTTGTGATAATTGTGCTTCGAGAAATTCACCCGAGTTCTGCAGCGCATGTTGCAAAGCGGTGGGATCTGTCAATGTTGCCGCTTCAGGTAAGCCATCCCACAACGCTTGCAGTGCATTGACCACGCTTGCAGGCAGCTGGGCACGATTGACTCCATCACGCGCCAGCCAACCCAGATTTGCCAGTAATGGTGTGGGTGAAGTCTGTTTCGGTAAAAAGCGTCGCAGTGCTTCATCGGTCACTTGTATATTCGCCGGTTCATCCAAGGTTTCGAGTGCAAGCACCGGACTATTGCGCAGTACTCGCACCTTCAATTGGTCACCATCCATTGGGCCTGCGAGATTACCGGATGCCAAGCGAGTGGGCAGTCGTTGATTGTCGATTTTTAGCCAGAGTTGTCCATCCACATCGCGTACCGCTATTGCTTCAAGAATCGCGCCCACAGTCCAAAGTGACCGCTGTGGCATATTCAGCGCGGCCGGACGCGAATCATTAGCAGCAAGCACATCAATACGCACGTAAGGTGATGTCCATCAATGCAAAAAACTTAAAATTCAGAAAGGGCGAACCGACTGTGAGATTCATCACTGAATTTATCGGCAATAGGGTGCTTTCACTTAAATCGATATGTTTTAGCAGAGAGTGCGACCGTAATCGGTTAAAGAGCACCGCAATTGTGCCGATACGTGTCCCGTAGCAACACTCGTAAGCGGTATTGCCTCCTTTAATTTGATGAGATTGCAATGAAGTTTGAAGTGACGGATGCGGACTATGCGGAACAACTGCTCACCGCTGCAGAAGCGTTGACACCTCAATCCGTGGCGGCAGTCGCTGATGACAGTAATTCAGATAGCAAAGTAAATGAGACCGATGTAACGAATCAGACCGACGCAACTGCAATGAGCAAAGTAATGACTGAAGTGAATACCGAAATAAAATCGGATGACAGTGCTGTTGGCGCAATGATACTGCCAACGCAATGTTTGATGCGTGATGCGCTTGATCTCAAGACGCAATTGTTGTTACGGATTAATGTAGAGACCACAGTGCAAATTGATGTCTCCAAAGTCGAGCGTATTGATGCCGCCGCAATGCAAGTATTACTGGTATTTGTGCGTCAACGTACCCAACATCAACGCAAGGTTGAATGGTTGGGTATCAATGCAGTGATGACAGAAGCAGTCACAGTGCTGGGCTTGGCGTCACTGCTGCAATGGCCTGAGTCGAGAGAAGCCGCATGATCACTAATAACTCAAGCAACGCAAGTACTGCGTCGCGAGCGGAGTAACAACATGGCATTGGATCTCGCGCAATTTCATGATGCATTCTTCGAGGAAAGCTATGAAGCATTGGACTCGATGGAATCAGCGTTGTTGAAACTCAATCCTGGCGCACCAGAGCCAGAGTTGATCAATACTATATTTCGAGTTGCGCATTCTATTAAAGGCGGTAGTGCAACCTTTGGTTTTACTGAAGTCGCCTCCTTCACACACACACTGGAAACTTTGTTGGACGAGCTGCGGAGTAACCGCATGCATGTGTCCAGAGGCATTATGGATTTGTTGTTGAAAGCCGTGGACGTGATGCGCCATATGTTACGAGCAGTGCAAACCAAGATACCGGTAGATGCACAGCGTGTTGCCGATCTGCAGTTCGATCTGGAAGTGGCGCTGATCAACAAAAATTCTCCTGAAAGTGCACCCGCCGCTGCTGTTGCTGTTTCTAATCCAGTTAAGAATGAACCAGCCAGAGGCAAACGCTGGTTGATTGCGTTCAAACCTTACCCGCAATTGTTTGCGCATGGTAATGATCCATTGCGTATGTTGCGTGAGTTGAACGAACTTGGTACTGCTGAGATTACCGTTGATGTATCGCAAGTATCATCATTACAAGATATCGATCCTGAGTCCTGCAATTTATCCTGGGATATTATTTTAACCAGCGAAGTCACTCGCGATGTGATTGCGCAAGTATTTGACTGGGCGGAAGGTGATTGTCATCTGGATATCACAGAGCAACAAGCATCTGCACAGAGCGTTACCGAAGTAATTGAAGAACAGCCCGTCGCTAATAATGTGGTTCCTATCAAAGCCGCTCCTACCAAGGCAGCGGATGCACCCGTTGAAAGTAATCGTCAATCAGTGGGTGACTCCAGTTCTATCCGTGTCAGCATTGAAAAAATCGATGAGCTGATGAATACCGTCGGTGAATTGGTGATCACGCAGTCCATGCTGGGACAATTGGGCACACGACTTGAAGGTTCGATTGCAGAAGAGTTGCGTTCTGGATTGGCGCAGCTGGAACGCAATGTACGAGAATTGCAAGAAAGCGTCATGCGAGTACGCATGTTGCCCATCAGTTTTGTGTTCAGTCGTTTTCCACGTATGGTGCGTGATTTAAGTCATCGTTTGAACAAAGAA
>JAICKZ010000087.1 GCA_025927665.1 Steroidobacteraceae bacterium
CCATCAGTGGTTATGTATTGCTGCTTCTCGCCTATTTCGGCGTCAGAATTGTTCTAGAAGTTTTTTTGCAAAGACATTGGAGCTAGCCAGCAGTAACTGCTTGGGGTGTGACCGCTGCTGATACGGCTAATATTGATTGGTTAAAATTAATGACATCGTTTGAGTTGTTGAAAGTTGTGCAATAAGCATAATGTTTGACAGGCACATGAACGACGATCAAAAAGTTAATTGCCATCAAAGTGTTTATTACTTTACGGAGCTGATTAATCCTTGAGCGACCTATCCATCGGGCTTTTGCTGTTTGTAGTATTCCTGATGATTGTGGTGGCAGCTTTCTTTGCCAGCACCGAAACAGCATTGATGAGTCTTAATCGTTATCGTCTTAGGCACAAGGCTCTATCAGGACATCGTAGTGCCAAACTTGCAGAAAAATTACTTGCCCATCCTGATCGCTTGATCGGCATCATTCTACTTGGTAACACCTTTGCTAACTTCGCCGCTGCATCATTGGTGGGTAGCGTAGGTTACCGCCTGTACGGAGAAACTGGCTTTGCAGTTGCAACACTTATTGCTTCTATCGTGATGTTCATCGTTGGCGATCTTGCACCAAAAACCTATGGCGCATTATTTCCTGAACGTCTCGCCTATCCTTCAACCTGGGTGTACATCGTATTAAACACATTATTGTATCCAGTGATCTGGTGTGCCAACTTGATTTCAAACTCTTTATTAAGCTTGATTGGTGTGACGAAAAAACAAACGGCATCGCACTCTTTAAGCAGTGATGAACTGCGTACTTTAGTCGCTGAAGCCAACAGCATTATTCCACGTCGACATCAACGCATGTTGGTCAGTATTCTTGACTTGGAAAAAACCACCGTTGAAGACATCATGATTCCACGCAACGAAATTGCTGCAATCAATGCCGCAGACGAATGGGATGACATGTTGGAACAGCTACGTTCCAGCCCTCATACACGCTTACCTGTATATGACGAATCACTGGACAACGTTATCGGTATGCTGCATTTAAAAACCGTTGCGCAAGCATTAGCGCACGGAGAATTGAACAAAGAAAAATTAATTGAGCTGGCAAAATCACGCGAACCATTTTTCGTTCCAGCAGGAACTTCATTGAATACCCAGTTGCAAAATTTTCAACACCATCGTCGTCGCATCGCATTGATCGTCAGTGAATACGGTGATGTTCAAGGACTGGTTACGTTGGAAGATTTGTTAGAAGAAATTGTCGGTGAATTTACAACCGATCCCTCCGCATTTCATCGTGAAATTCATGCTGAACCCGATGGCACTTACGTCGTCAGCGGCACTGTCGGTATACGTACGCTTAATCGCACCTTGGGTTGGGATTTACCGACTGAAGGTCCACGCACATTGAATGGGTTAATTCTTGAGTATCTTGAAACCATTCCCGAACCCGGCACGGCTTTACGACTTGGTAATTATGCAGTTGATATTATGCAGATTGCCGATAACGTGGTGAAAATGGCCCGCATCCGTGTTAGCGGTGACACCGCAACGAAGAAACATTAAAACTGTTTACAATCGTCTCAATGCATGATGAACAAATCAGTGGGTTAACACCAACTCCACATTGCGTTACCATACCCCTGTAATTTTCGCACACATATCGACTATTAAAATCAAGGGGCCTTTCATGCTATTGCATGCTGTTATTCGAAGAACACTCACTTCATGTCTTCATCGCATTGCATATGGTGTAACTTGTTTATTGTTGATCAACGCAGCATTTGCGGCAGATACCACAATACCAGTTTATCTTGATTTAAATCGCAGCTTTGAAGCGCGCGCTGCCGATCTAGTTAATCACATGACATTGGAAGAAAAAATTTCACAAATGGGCAATGCTGCTCCGGCGATTCCAAGATTGAATGTTCCCGCTTATGAATGGTGGAATGAAGCACTTCATGGTGTGGCGCGTGCTGGAAATGCTACTGTATTTCCACAAGCCATCGGCATGGCTGCGACATTTGATCCCAAGTTAATCAATGATGTCGCCACTGTCATCAGCGATGAAGCGCGTGCCAAGTATCACGAAGCATTGCGTCATGATCAACATGCGCGCTATTTCGGTCTCACGTTTTGGTCGCCTAACATTAATATTTTTCGCGATCCACGTTGGGGTCGTGGTCAGGAAACTTATGGTGAAGATCCTTTTTTAACATCGCAAATGGGTGTGGCCTTTGTCACCGGATTACAAGGCAATGATCCGGTGTATCGTAA
The DNA here is from genome assembly GCA_025927665.1 of Steroidobacteraceae bacterium. Taxonomy (GTDB): domain Bacteria; phylum Pseudomonadota; class Gammaproteobacteria; order Steroidobacterales; family Steroidobacteraceae; genus CAILZL01. The sequence goes on from JAICKZ010000087.1 coordinate 2,266, forward strand.
AGTCGATGCTACTGCAAAACATTTTGCAGTACATAGCGGCCCCGAAGCAGATCGCCATCACTTTGATGTGCATCCATCTGAACGCGATCTATACGAAACTTACTTACCTGCATTTCGTACCTAAGTTCAAGATGCTCATGTCGCCGCAGTCATGGGCGCTTACAATCGTGTGAATGGTGAATCAGCTTCCGCAAGTTCTCGTTTGCTCCAAGATATCCTGCGCAAAGAATGGGGATTTAAGGGTTATGTGGTTTCCGACTGCGATGCCATTGATGATATTTTTAGGAATCACAAAATTGTTGATAGTGCAGAAAAAGCCGCTGCTTTAGGCGTGCTGAACGGGTGTAATCTAGATTGCGGTAACACTTACAATTCATTGGTTTCAGCTGTGAAACAAGGTCTTATCAAAGAAAGCGATATTGATGCATCGTTGAAAGAATTATTTCTGACGCGTTTTAGACTTGGCATGTTTGATCCACCATCAAAAGTAAAATGGGCACAAATTCCATTCAGTGTTAATCAAGCGCCAGCACATGATGAGCTTGCGAGGCGAGTCGCACAGGAATCAATCGTATTGTTGAAGAATGACAAAGTAAAGAATAAACCTTTGTTGCCATTATCAAAAAATATTAAATCAATTGCAGTCATTGGCCCTACTACTGATGAGGTCATGTCATTACTGGGTGATTACTACGGAACACCAAAAAATCCCACAACAATATTACAAGGTATTCGCGATGGAGGTGGCAAACAAACCAAAGTGATTTATGCGCGCGGTGCTGATCTGGTGCCAGACCGTGAAGAACCACGCGCTGCGCCTGTTATCGATTCAATATACTTACGTCCTGATTTAAGTTCGAATGAGCACGGTTTAAAAGGTGAGTATTTTGATAATCGTGATCTTGCTGGCAAGCCTTTAATGACAAGGATTGATGCACGCATCGCATTCCGTTGGGATCGTGGTTCTCCGACTGATGATAGCGTGGCACGCGGTGAATTAACTCCTGATCATGCAATCCCGAATGATAATTTCAGTGTGCGCTGGACCGGTTTATTAATAGCACCGGCCACCGGCGGCTATGAATTTAACCTGAGTGCGAATGATGGAGCCCGTTTATATATTAATGATCAATTGATCATAGATAACTGGGAAACCAATCCTCGTTTAAGCAGTAAGAGCGCCAGAGTTGACTTACAAAAAGATAAGACCTACAAAATCAGAATTGAATACTTCGAGGCAGATCGCGATGCTGAAGTAAGATTGGGATGGCTATTACCAGGTAGCAAGCCCGCATTTGAAGAAGCGCTTGATGCAGCCCATCACGCCGATGTGATTGTATATGTCGGTGGCTTGACAGGTGATGTAGAAGGCGAAGAAATGAAAGTGAATTACCCCGGCTTTGCTGGCGGTGATCGCACTGATATCAGATTGCCAAGCACTCAAAAGAAATTACTTGCCGCACTGCAAGCCACCGGCAAACCTATCGTGATGGTACTAACGACTGGCTCTTCATTGGCGATCGATTGGGCGAAGCAAAAACTTCCTGCCATTTTGGTTGCGTGGTATCCAGGACAACGTGGCGGCAATGCCGTTGCCGATGTGTTATTCGGTGATATCAATCCCGCAGGTCGATTGCCCGTCACTTTCTATAAAGCGGATGCACGGTTACCTGCCTTCGATGATTACAACATGCAAGGTCGCACCTATCGTTACTATACCGGTGAAGCGCTTTATCCCTTCGGATATGGCTTGTCATACACGCAGTTCAAATACACTGACTTAAAGTTGGATCGCGATACAGTTAATCCTACCGACACGATCAATGCTACCGTCACCATCAACAATATCGGTACGCACACGGGTGACGAAGTGGTACAACTGTATGTGCATGGAATGGGAACAGCACATCAACGCGCTATCAAAGAACTGCGTGGTATTGCACGTATCACGTTGCAACCAGGCGAGTCGCGTGAAGTTACGTTTACGCTTAAACCCGAACGTGATATGTCGTACTACAACGTAGTAAAAAAATCATATGCAGTCGATTCAGGCTCATATGAAATTCAACTCGGTGCATCAAGCTCTGATATTCGATTGAAGAAAACACTGAATGTGAATTGAGAAGATGTAAGCAAAGTAATAGTTATTTTCGCTACGCACCTTTCGGATCGTACCTACTGTTGTGAAGGATAAATTTCGTGTTACCTTGTTATCGGTAACAACGGCTCGCACTTGTATTTGGGGAAATGCAAGTTGGAAACACTGAAATAATAACAAGGTCGATTTCCAGAAAATCTACGGGAGGTACAAAAATGCAGGCGACTTGGTCATAAGGCCAGAGGTTCTTATTGCCTGATGTTTTGCATGACAACTCGTCATGCTAATCACCATGTATAACAACTACAAAGCCTAGTTTGAATACGATGACAACGTTAAAGCGCATCATCGGATATCAATGCTTATTAAATATTCTAATGTAGAGGTTACAAATGAAAAATTTCTCACCTATGTTCTTAACAGGCAAAAGTGTCATAGCAACACTTTTCGGTATTCTCGCTTTATTCACTGCAACAGCAAATGCTCAAATAACGACAAATCAAACAGGGACTAATAATGGGTTCTATTATTCTTTCTGGAAGCAAGACAATAGTGGGTCGATCTCGATGAACCTAGGCGCGGGCGGTAACTACAGCGTTAACTGGAGTGGCATTCAAAATTTCACCGCTGGTAAGGGCTGGGCAACTGGCGGACGCAAGAATGTGACTTTTTCCGGAAGCTTCAATGGTGGTAGCAATGGCTATTTAGCTATTTATGGTTGGACCACGAATCCACTTGTAGAATATTACATCGTTGAAAATCATGGTAGTTGGACACCTCCTGGTGGTACTTCAATAGGCACACTGACTTCAGATGGCGGTACTTACAATATCTATCATTTGACTCGTACCAACGCACCATGTATCACCGGCAACAGTTGTAATTTCGATCAGTTCTGGAGCGTGCGAACTTCGACGCGATCAAGCGGCACGGTGACCACTGGCAATCACTTTGATGCTTGGAAAAGTCATGGAATGAATATGGGCACCTTCAATTATATGATCTTGGAAACCGAAGGTTTTCAAAGCTCAGGTAATTCCAACGTCACAGTTGGCGAAGGTGGTTCATCAAGCTCAAGTAGCTCATCTAGTAGTTCTTCTAGCTCAAGCAGCGCAGGTGGTGGCACTGGCACGATTACCGTACGCGCTCGTGGCACCAGTGGTCAGGAGCAAATCCAACTTGTGGTCAACAATGCGACCGTAGCAACGTGGACATTGAGCACCAGCTATCAAAACTACACCGTAAATAACTCGGCAACCTCCAACATTCTGGTTAAGTTTATTAACGACGCAACGAATCGCGATGTGCAAGTGGACTACATCATTGCAGGTGGTGTCACTAAACAAGCTGAAGACCAGAGCTATAACACAGGCGTGTTTCAGAGCGGCGCGTGTGGTGGCGGCAGTGGCCACAGTGAATGGTTGAATTGCAACGGTGCAATTGGATTCTGATATTAATACTTAGACTTCATTGTTGAAAGTGACGAAGGTATTGCCTTCGTCACTTCACTCAAGAAAGTGCAGCGTGCGTGCTTCTAAGAAGCATTTCTGCGCTCTAAATAAGTTTGAGCCACTGTCGCGAGAGCAATCATGAACGATACAGGTATGAGCTTTAAAATAAATTTGCTTGTGGCCGCACTCGTGGGCGCTACGTTTTCCTATGGCGTCAATCATCTGATAACGAATGATTCAGATCAACGTTTACAAATACATTCGTTAGAAGACATGATAAAAAAATTAAAATCATCACTCGAAAGAAATGAAATTGAGCTGCAGAACCTGCGTCTGCTTGCTTTACACAAAAATAGCTCAACCAAAACAAGCACCATCACTGAAATCTGCAAGCAAGTAAAAGGCAATGGCAATGAGAGTGAAGCAAGTAGCTCTCAACCACTTACGAATACTTTGCCAAGCAGTGTGCTGGCGTTAAAAAATCTAGAGACGGACTCAGACACAGATTTACGTTCATTACCAGAAAAATTGAATGAGCTTTTATCTGGCACACCGACGAAAGAAAAAATAGCGATAGCAAGCAGAGTTATTTTTGACAAAGCGAGTGATCGTCAGGAATTACCGGACTATGTATTGCAATCCACTTACGCAAATCAAACCGACCCTGACTTGAAGCGAGTTATTGCACAGGTACTATCGCAGCGAGGTAATAACACGTTACTCGACAATCAGATTGCAGAAGTTCAGGCTCAGTTGAAAAGTTCCCAGCCCGGAGATCGTCAAGAAGCACTTAATCAACTTGCCAAGATGCATAGCATCAAGGCAGTAGATGCCATTGCGCCATTGTTGCAGGACCCAGATACCAACGTGAAGCTTGAAGCATTATTTGCGTTGCGTGATTCAGGAAACCAACGCCACGTCGGGTTGGTGGAAATGATGGTTAATGATCCAGATCCTTCAGTCAGTTCGTTGGCGAGTGATGTGTTCAGCAACTTAAAAAATCTAAGTGCGAGCGCAAGAACAAGCTATTCCCGAGCCGATATTGAAGCGGAATTACCGCCTATTGCAAATCCATAGATGACTTCCATTAATACATGATGCAGTTACCATGGATAACAATTTCAATGCTTACTACATTAATATATGAGGCAATTATGAAAATTTTATCAAATGTATTTCTGAACCAAAAAAAATTAACTGTTACCAATAAAAAAATTGCGACTATGCTTATCGCCATGTTTGCTGTCCACGCAGCCGCGAGCAACGCGGCTTGTAATGGATATGTTGGTATCACCTTTGATGACGGACCTACTTCTAATACAACCACTCTGATCAACCTGCTTAAGCAAAATAGCCTGACGCCGGTCACGTGGTTTAATTGGGGTCAACACGTCGCAAGTAATCCTTCGTTAATTCCACAAGAACTCGGTGTCGGAGAAGTTCAGAATCACAGTTACACGCATCCGCATATGGCCAACTTTACTTATCAACAAGTGAGCAGTGAGTTGAGTCAGGACAATCAAGCGATTCAGAATGCTGGCGCGCCTAAACCTAAAATTTATCGCGCTCCTTACGGGGAATTAAATTCTACTATTCGACAAGCAGCAGCGGACCTTGGTTTGTTTGCGATGACATGGGATATTGATTCAGCTGATTGGAATGGCGCTAGCACGGCGGCGATTGTCAGCGCGAACAATCAACTTCAAAATGGTCAGGTCATTCTGATGCATGATGGTATAATCAATACCAACAATGCGATCGCACAAATTGCAGCGAATCTGCGTGCCAAGAACCTTTGTCCAGGCAGAATCGATCCAACCAATGGTCGTGCGATTGCGCCTTCAGGATCGGGTGGCAGTTCTTCTAGCTCAAGCAGCGGTGGTGGTGGTACTGGGACGATTACAGTACGTGCACGTGGCACCAGTGGTCAGGAGCAAATCCAACTCGTGGTCAACAACACGACGGTAGCAACGTGGACATTGAGCACCAGCTATCAGAACTTCACCGTGAATAACTCGGCAACCTCTGGCATTCTAGTTAAATTTATTAACGACGCGACGAATCGTGATGTGCAGGTGGACTACATCATTGCAGGTGGTGTTACCAAACAAGCTGAAGATCAAACCTTTAATACGGGTGTGTTTCAGAGCGGCGCGTGTGGTGGTGGCAACGGCCACAGTGAATGGTTGAATTGCAACGGCGCAATTGGTTTCTGATATTGAAATTTGATTTTTATAAATGGCGGAGCATGTCTCCGCCATTTTTTACCTCAAGAAAAGTAAGTGCTCAATTATGCACAGCGTTACATTGCAATTATCCTTGACAAGAGTTGAAGTGATTACAGCTGCGGTCGTTCTTGATCTAAAGAACAACAGTGCACAAGATCTTCAACACTATAAGATAAGCCTGCGGCAAATGCGTGAACAAATATGAGACCATTGCGCTTGTCATGCTTAAGCACTTGCAACATCGTAGACTCTGAAATGGTGCCCCGGGCCGGAGTTGAACCGGCGACCTACCGCTTAGGAGGCGGTCGCTCTATCCACTGAGCTACCGGGGCAAAGAGTTAGGTCATATTACGAAGAAAACTTGGTTTTATGGTGGAGCCGAGGAGGATCGAACTCCCGACCTTCTCATTGCGAACGAGACGCTCTCCCAGCTGAGCTACGGCCCCAGTTGCGGCAGTGTATCATTCGATAGAGTTGGTGCAAGCGTCCTCCGTTCAATCGTAACGTAATCGCACCATCGCTTTATTGCTTAAGCGTGAATGCGCGATCACAAACACCGAACTGGTATCGGTTGATTCAATATTAACTTCGCCAGCACCTGCCTGTGCAATATAGGTTTTGATTTTCTCGGGTGTAGCAATAACGAGTATGACTTCACCCGCGTGATCACGACTGATGATGTGCTGCAGCCGCGGCCATGCTGCATTGGGAATGATATTCACTGCCAACCCCATGCTGGATGCAACCGGGGCAGCAGTTTGTTGCGTTGCCAATCCTTCAGATACGTACACCACATCAATACCTCGATTGGGTTTTGCCTTGTCGAGAAATTGTTGTAAGTGTCTGGCGCGCAATTGTCCTACGGCACTTAACGCGGGATCTGTGGTCGTTGCGTTGGTGGTTTCTGTTTCGGCATTGGGTACGACGATAATGATTGAGGTGGCGCGCGCATCAAATAACCAGATTGCCACAATGGCAAGCAATACCACCAAAACCAACGGTAGTAATAAGGGCACCAGAAATGGCCGACGCTTCAGTCGTTTGAATTCTGTTTGCATGGAAAGATAATAACACCACTAGTCAATCACAAAAACAAACCACGTCATTTGTATGACGCGTCAATCGACATGAACTGCTTATTATAAATCGAGAACCAATCGGGCGCTTTTTGCACGCGAACAACATGGCATTAACATCTCGTTACTGGCTTTTTCGCCTTCTGTTAAAAAAACATCGCGATGATCTGGAATTCCCTCGAGCACATTGGTCAGGCAGGTACCACACACTCCTTGATCGCACGATGTCGGAATATACACACCATTAGCATGCAGTACATTGGTAATACTCTGCCCGCCTTCAATAACGAATACTTGACCTGTACTTGCGATCTGCACTTCGAAGGATCCATCTGTGGTTGCGGCTACCAGTGCGGTGGAAAAATATTCACGATGCAATTGCGATTCGCTCCAACCCATAGAGCGAGCAGTTGCCAATATCCACTCTATAAAACCACTCGGTCCACAGACATATAGATGCGTATCGGGCGTCGGTTGGGCAAGAATCTTTTCAGGTACTAGCTTTTGTGAAAACGCACCGTCATCAAAATGCAAGGACACTCGATCTGCATATGCAGAGTGCGGAATGCGATTGATAAAGGCCATGTGCGCGACCGATCGTGCGCAGTACTCAAAACTGAAATCAGCTTTGTTTTGTGATAATTGTTCAGCCATGCTGAGTAAGGGCGTGACACCAATGCCACCCGCAAATAGCAATGATTTTTTTGCAGTCGGTATCAACGCAAACTGATTTCTGGGTTTACCGATGTTAAGCAATGTATCCTCGGCCAGCTCATGCATCGCAACAGAACCTCCACGTGATTGATCATCCTTCGATACAGCAATCACATAATAAGAATCACTCGGCGAGTTACACATTGAATACTGACGAATCAAGCCAGGTTTAATTTCGACATCAATATGTGCACCCGCAGTGAATGGCGGTAAAGCATTGCCGTCAAGATCAATTAACTTGAAGGAAACAATATTGATTGCTTCTTGTTGTTTCGCCGCTATTTTTACTTTCAACCATTCGCTCATAAAATACACATGTCCAAACTTCGCCTATCAATGCATCAATGTGGAGTACAAGTCCCAGTAGTTGTCGAGGAGCACATTAACTTCTTCATACTCTGCCTTTTGAGAGGTGGTTTCATGCGCCACAATACGCACCGTGGTGGTACCGATCGATTCTGGTAATGGCACTGTATCGTCATCGGTACGATAGCTGGCATTAGCACGTACTTTGATGGTGTTAGCCTTTAGTCCTTGTAAGTCGCGTGCATTGTCTCGCAACATCTTTAATGCAAGTTGCAATCGCTCAAGCAATTGTTTTGCGATAACTATATTGCCGTAGCTGGCTTCTTGCACTCGCTTGGTGGTGGTTTCCTTAGCCAGGGGCGCTAGACCGTCGCCTCCTAATCGCTCCACCAACTGCTGCGCGTACGCAAGCACCGCGCTGTTGACCAGACGTTTTCCGGATACGCTAAGGCCGGTGGCAGGAGGATCAGGCTCTTGCGTCAATTTATCATGTGCCATATGTAATTCTTCAAGATGCGTGTGTGCCAGATCGCATTCACTTTGCAATGGAGCTAACGCAGTTGCCATCTCTTTACGCTTGAAGTAATGCCAGAAGCGATTAAGTGATTGCAATTTGCGCTGTAGTAGCAACAATTTGGCATCAACCGCATCGGCGTTCGATTGTGCATCCAGTATTTGCCGTTCGAGTTCGGCCAAACGACGTTGACGTTTTTGATTAAAGTCCATCAACTGCAGACGACGTTCGCGTTCCAGCTGTTGAATGTTCAACTCCTGAGCAAGCTCAACTACTCGCAAGGTGGCCTTATGCCATACGGCTTGTAATTGATAAAAGATCAGCCCAGTTGAAGCATTCTCTGGATCACCCAAAAATTCTTCCAACTGCTTGTGCTTCCCTTGCGTCTGACCATGCAAGGCCTCGCTTTTTTTGTATTGTTGTTGCAGACGGTAATTTTCGTCTTGAAGTCGCGAAAACTCTTTCTTGAGTTCGACGCGATTCAAGTATAGCTTCATCAGCCGCTCTTCTTCCTGTTTCTTAGGAGAACGACGGATGCGACGGCGCAATCCTTCAATATTCG
>JAICKZ010000166.1 GCA_025927665.1 Steroidobacteraceae bacterium
AATCCCGAGACAAACCATTCCAAGGTGTAAGTCACTTTATGACGATCCAAAATTTCAGTGAAGGTAGCTTGTAATTTTTCAACGGTTTGCTCGGTTGAAAAGCGAATATTGAAACGCGCTTTTAATTAGCCAGGAATAACATTGGGCGCACCCGTGCCGGCGCTTAAATTGGAAACTTGAAATGTTGTGGGTTGAAAATATTGATTGCCTCTATCCCATTCTCGCGATGCTAATTCAGCCAACGCTGGCGCCAGCAAGTGCACAGGATTGTCAGCGAGATGAGGATAAGCCACATGACCTTGCACGCCATGTACCGTCAGTTTGCCTGATAAGGAACCACGACGACCAATCTTGATGACGTCACCCAATTTGTCACTGCTAGTGGGTTCACCCACTACACACCAATCGATTTTTTCGGGTCGTGCCTCCAGCACTTGCATGACACGGCGCGTGCCATCGACAGAGGGACCTTCTTCATCACTGGTCAGTAGAAAGGCGAGAGTGCCTTTATGGTTGGGATAACGTGCGACGAAGCGCTCAGTTGCAATGGTCATCGCGGCCAAACCACTTTTCATATCCGCCGCGCCACGACCATATAGGACACCGTCACGAATAATGGGTTCGAACGGATCAGTTTGCCATTCTTCGCGTGGGCCAGTGGGCACTACATCGGTATGACCTGCAAAACATAACACGGGATGGCCACTGCCATGCTTGGCCCATAGATTGGCTACAGGCGCGAAATCAATTCGTTCATTGTTAAACCCTGCTTTGGCGAAACGCTCACCAATGACATCGAGATAGCCTTTATCTTCCGGACTTACTGACGGTCGACGGATCAGTTCAGCAGTGAGAGCAACAGCAGGGGATAACGTGATGGGATTAGCGGACATGGTGAATCATACATCCAGAGCGGGCGCGTCTTATAACCAACAGAGCCGTTTACGGCAAGTAGAACATCAGCTCGCCTTGCTTACTTGTCTTGCTTAAAGCTGCCGACCCATATATTCTCCGCGCCCTTCGTTGGGGATAGGCTTCGACGAGTAACTCCTTACTGCACCACAGAATTCACTTCAAAGCTACTGTGCTCGTGATTTTGTGTCCATACGGTGCTCGGAATCCTCATGTATTAGTTCATACACTGCGGTTCCTGTGCTCCATTGTACACAAACTGACTTCGCTCGCGACGTTTTGAAGTGAGTTCTGGAGCCTGAAATGGTTGGGCAGTTTTATCCACGGGGAGCATTTTAAATGCGTCACTATGAAATCGTTTTTCTGGTCCACCCTGACCAGAGCGAACAGGTTCCAGCCATGCTGGAGCGTTACAAGGGCATGATTACCGCAGGTGGCGGTTCTATTCATCGTCAGGAAGACTGGGGTCGTCGTCAGTTGGCGTTTCCCATCAATAAGATTCACAAAGCTCATTACATTCTGCTCAATATCGAATGCGATCAAAAGACATTGGCAGAACTCACTGGTTCATTCCGCTTTAGCGATGCAGTGATTCGTCACTTGGTCATCAAAATGGATGCCGCAGTGACTGAACCTTCACCAATGGCCAAGGGTGAAGAAGCAGCTCGTGAAATCAATTTTGACGATGAAGACGATATGGGTATGGGACTGTAACAGTCAGCTTGCCATTCGTTATTTAAATCATATTTGGGAGAACCACCATGTCACGTTTTTTTCGTCGCCGCAAATTCTGCCGCTTTACCGCAGAGGGCATTGAGCACATTGATTATAAAGATCTGCCAATCCTGAAAGCATACATAACTGAAACCGGCAAGATCGTGCCGAGTCGCATTACCGGCACCAAGACTCATTACCAACGTCAGTTGGCGGTTGCTGTGAAGCGTGCTCGCTTCCTGTCGTTGTTGCCATTCACTGATCAGCATTAACAGCTGCGTTCAAATAATTTATAGGTGTCAAGATGGATATCATTTTGCTACAGAAGGTCACCAACCTCGGCAACATTGGCGATCGTGTAAAAGTAAAGTCGGGTTATGGCCGTAACTTTTTGCTTCCCAAGGGCAAAGCTACGTTGGCGACTGCGGATAATGTTGCCAAGTTTGAAGCACGTCGTTCCGAGCTGGAAAAACAGGCTAATCAAGAGTTGGCTGCCGCACAAGCGCGTGCCACGAAACTCGAAGGCTTCAAACTTGCTCTGTCTGCCAAAGCAGGCAGCGAAGGCAAGTTGTTCGGATCAATCGGTAATACCGACATCTTGGAAGCATTGACCAAAGCGGGTCATCCTGTTACTCGTTCGGAAGTTCGTTTAAGCACAGGCCCGATCCGTCACGTTGGCGAACATACCGTGCAGTTGCAATTGCATGCCGATGTATTAGTCGATCTTCCTGTGACCATTACTGCAGAAGAATAAAGTCATGGCTCATCAACTTGGTATTTGCCTGGTTGATGAGCTTTCCTGACCCACGTGGCTGGCGCACCCAAAAACATTCGTGAACGCCCATCAGCCACCTCTGTGGCTGATGGCATTCGCCTGCCACCTCATTCAGTCGATGCGGAGCAAGCCGTTCTCGGTGGCTTGATGCTGGACAACAGCACCTGGGATGCAGTTGCGGATCGAATCACGGCTGAAGATTTTTATCGACGCGATCACCAATTGATTTTTGCCGTGATCGCTGAACTTGCTAGTCGTAGTGAACCCTTGGATGCAGTCACCGTGGCCGAGCAGTTGGAGCGGATTGATCAACTCGAATCTGGTGGTGGACTCGATTATCTTGCAACGCTTTCTCGTGAAACACCCAGTGCTGCGAATATTCGCGCCTATGCGGACATTGTTCGCGAGCGAGCGCAACTGCGTCGCTTGATTACCGTTGGTGGAGAAATTACTTCCAATGCTTTCAACACCGAAGGACGTTCGATCAGTGAATTGATTGATGACGCTGAACGGCGTGTATTTGAAATCGCCGAATCCGGTCGCAAAGCGGGTTCTGGGTTTGTACCGCTCCGTGATTTGTTGGGTGATGTGGTTGATCGTCTTGACCTGTTGCATCAGAACAAAGGGCAACTCACTGGGGTTAGCACAGGGTTTACTGATCTGGATAACAAAACTGCAGGCTTGCAACCGGGTGATTTGATCGTGGTTGCCGGTCGTCCTTCAATGGGCAAAACCAGTTTTGCTTTGAACATTGGCGAGAATGCTGCGCTCGGGCGCAAGCCCACTCCAGTCGCGGTATTCAGTATGGAAATGTCACGCGAACAACTTGGTTTGCGTATGGTTTCATCACTCGGTCGTATCAATCAAGGAAACTTGCGTACCGGCAATTTTGGTGATGAAGAATGGTCGCGAATTAACGGCGCCATCAATATGATGAAAACAGCGCCGATCTATATTGATGATACGGGTGCTTTGACACCGACCGAAGTACGCGCACGTGCACGTCGGTTGAAGCGTGAGCATGGTTTGGGTTTAATTATCATCGATTACCTGCAGTTGATGCAGGTGCCTGGCAATAAAGAAAATCGCGCTACCGAAATTTCTGAGATTTCACGATCATTGAAGGCTTTGGCGAAAGAACTGAGTGTGCCGGTCATTGCTTTATCGCAGCTCAATCGCAGCGTGGAGCAACGTGTCGATAAGAAGCCAGTCATGTCTGATCTGCGTGAATCCGGTGCCATTGAACAAGATGCCGATTTGATCATGATGATTTATCGTGAAGAAGTATATGATCAGAATACGACTCGCAAAGGCATCGCCGATATTATTATCACTAAGCAACGCAATGGCCCGACCGGTGAAGTACAACTCACATTTTTGGGTGAGTATACTAAGTTTGAAAATTTGGCTTCTAATTCATATGGTGAGTTTAGATAGCCCATCTTGTAGGGTGGTTAGCGCTTCCTCTGTGTCACTCACCATTTAATTCAAAAGCAAGATAGTATCTCGTCTTGCGATTTGAGATAGGTTACGAATCGTGGGCATTGATCTCAATTTAAGTGGTGGTCCTTTTGCAGCCATAGATCGAGCTGCACTGCGCCACAATTTGCAAGTGGTACACACCATTGCACCGAATTCAAAAGTGCTTGCTGTTATCAAGGCCAATGCTTATGGACATGGTTTGATACCCGTTGCTCAAGCACTCAACTCTGCTGATGGCTTTGGTGTGGCGCGTTTGCGTGAAGCCATGGCACTGCGCGAAGCAGGAGTTGATCAGTCCATTGTATTGCTTGAAGGTGTGTTCTCTCATGCCGAGTTTGATGCGGCCGCACGCTTGAATTTCGAGATTGTCGTACATTCATTTGAACAGTTAGATGCCCTTGAAACCTGGCATGGTGCGAGACCTTTATCCATCTGGTGCAAGATAGATACGGGAATGAATCGCTTGGGTTTTCGTGTTGATGATTTCGCCATGGCGTGGTCGCGATTGAATGCATGTAAGAACGTGCAAGCCAAACCACGCGTGATGACTCATCTTGCTGATGCCGATGAACGTGCTGATCAGCGTACGTCGCGACAAATTGAACGTTTCAATTCGCTGGTCAGAGATTTGAATGTCGAACGCAGCATTGGCAATTCAGCGGGCACACTTGCATGGCCCGAAGCGCGAGTGGAGTGGGTGAGGCCAGGACTCATGCTTTATGGGATGTCACCCTTTATGAACTCAGTGGCAGCCGATTTGAATTTGCAACCAGCCATGACACTGACTACACCATTGATTGCGGTACGCGATGTTCGTGCGGGTGAACAAGTTGGCTATGGTGGAATTTGGCAAGCGAGTAAGGACACACGTGTTGGAATCGCCGCAGTGGGATATGGGGATGGTTATCCACGCCATATGAGATCCGGTGCTCCAGTGCTAATAAGAGGACATCAAGCAACTGTGATTGGACGAGTGTCCATGGACATGATTGCAATTGATCTAGGCGATAAGCCCGTGATGGTAGGTGACACCGTTGTGCTGTGGGGCAAAGACTTGCCAGCGGAGCGAGTGGCTGCATTTGCCGATACCATTCCTTATGAATTGGTATGTGGTATCAGTCAGCGCGTGGCGATGAGTTATCGATAGAATCACAACCTTCAATCCGACACTAACTTTGTTCTTGATACGTTCAACTTCAATCAGTATTCTCGATCGATCTAATTTTCTGACTTCTACTGCAATGCCTATTATTACTTTACCCGATGGTTCGCAACGCTCCTTTCCGAATCCAGTCAGTGTGGCCGAGGTGGCTGCTGATATTGGTGCGGGACTCGCCAAAGCGACCGTTGCTGGCAAGGTGAATGGTCAGCTCGTTGATGCCAGCGATCGCATTGACAAAGATGCGAAGGTGCAGATCATCACTCCAAAGGATCAAGAAGGTTTGGAGATTATTCGACACTCCTTTGCACACTTGTTAGGTCATGCGCTCAAGCAGTTATATCCGACCGCGAAGATGGTCATCGGGCCTGTGATTGAAGATGGTTTTTACTACGATATTGCCTATGAACGGCCATTCACGCCTGCGGATATGGAAGCGATCGAAAACCGCATGCGAGAACTAGTGGCGAAAGATTACGATGTGATCAAGAAAGTAACGCCGCGCGCCGAAGTGATCGAGATTTTTAAGTCGCGTGGCGAGGATTACAAACTGCGTTTGGTTGATGACATGCCCAACGAGAAAGCCATGGGCATGTATTACCATGAAGAATACGTGGACATGTGCCGCGGTCCTCACGTTCCAAATACGCGTTTTTTACGCGCTTTCAAATTGACCAAGTTGGCGGGCGCTTATTGGCGCGGTGATTCCAACAATGAAATGCTGCAACGAATTTATGGAACCGCTTGGACGGACGAAAAAGCATTGAATGCTTATCTCACGCGTTTGGAAGAAGCTGAGAAGCGCGATCATCGTAAAGTCGGTAAGGCGTTGGACTTGTTTCATATGCAAGAAGAGGCGCCTGGCATGGTGTTTTGGCATGAGCGCGGCTGGCGTTTGTATCAAGTCATCACTCAGTATATGAGTGAAATATGGCGCAATCATGGTTATCGCGAAATCCGTACGCCCATGTTGGTCGATAGCTCTCTATGGCAAAAGTCAGGTCATTGGGACAACTTTCATGCGGACATGTTTGTGACTGAATCTGAAAAAAAAGTCTTCGCCATTAAGCCCATGAATTGTCCGTGTCATATTCAAGTGTACAACCAGGGAATAAAGAGTTATCGCGATTTGCCGTATCGGCTTGCCGAGTTTGGTTCATGTCATCGCAACGAAGCCTCCGGTGCGTTACATGGTTTGATGCGTGTACGCGGCTTCGTGCAAGACGATGCACATATTTTTTGCACTGAAGATCAGATTCTAGACGAAGCGATTGCTTTTATTGATTTGTTGCACAAAGTGTATGAAGACTTTGGTTTTAAGGAAGTCATTTATAAGTTAGCAACTCGACCCAAAGAACGAATTGGTTCGGACGAAGTATGGGATAAAGCTGAAAGCGCGCTCGCGCAAGCACTCGATCATCGCAAGTTGTCGTGGGCAAAAAAACCAGGCGAGGGCGCGTTCTATGGTCCAAAAATTGAGTTTACATTAAAAGATTCCATTGGCCGATTCTGGCAATGCGGCACTATTCAGGTGGATTTCTCCATGCCAGGACGCTTGGGAGCGGAATATGTTGCGAAAGATGGCGACAAGCAGGTGCCCGTGATGCTTCACCGCGCTATCTTCGGTTCGTTGGAGCGTTTCATGGGTATTTTGATTGAAGAGCATGCTGGTGCGTTTCCCACTTGGCTCGCGCCAGTGCAGGCTGTCCTGATAAATATTAACGATACGCAGAACGATTACTTGGCAAAAGCGGCCGACATACTGAGAAATCAGGGGCTTCGAGTTGAAACAGACTTGCGCAATGAGAAAGTGGGCTTTAAGATTCGCGAACATACGCTGCAGCGCGTCCCCTACCTTTTAGTAGCAGGTGAACGCGAAGCAGGATCAAATTCTCTGGCCGTGCGCACGCGAAGTGGCAAAGATTTTGGAGCAATGCCAATTGAGGTTATTGCACAAAAGCTTGCCGATGAAGTCGCGAGCCGCGGCCGGATTGTTTTAGACCAGAATTAGAGGATTAAACGCATCGCTGCTCAAACTAGTAAACGCGTAAGACGTAATGAAGAAATCAGTGCGCCAAAATTACGTATCATTGACGCGGAAGGCAACCAAGCCGGTGTTTTAAATCGGTTCGACGCCATGAAAATGGCTGAGGAAGCAGGGTTAGACTTGGTGGAGATTTCTCCAACAGCTGACCCGCCGGT
>JAICKZ010000116.1 GCA_025927665.1 Steroidobacteraceae bacterium
CCGTTGATGCATGTAATTGCGGGTAAAGCAGTGGCCTTTAAAGAGGCGCTCGAACCTGCATTCAAGGATTATCAACAACAAGTCATTACCAATGCACGCGCGATGGCTGCAACATTGATGGCGCGTGGTTACAAGATTGTGTCGGGTGGTACCGATAATCATTTGTTCTTGCTCGATCTGATTGGTCGTGATTATTCTGGCAAAGATGCCGATGCCTCACTCGGTAAAGCGAACATCACCGTGAATAAGAACACAGTACCCAATGATCCGCGCTCGCCGTTTGTCACCAGTGGATTGCGTATTGGTTCACCCGCCATTACGACCCGTGGTTTCAAAGAAACCGAAGCCAAGTTATTGGCAGGTTGGATTGCTGATGTATTGGATCATGTGAATGATGAAGCGGTGCTCGCACGTGTGAAACAAGACGTACTGAAAATTTGTAAACAATTTCCGGTCTACGGTTGAAAGATGGTTTCTGACACACTCTTTCAAAACGTAGCGAGCGAAGTCAGTTTGTGTCCAACCGGCGCGCAGGAATTGGAGTGTATATGACAATACATGACAATTCCGAGCACTGTATGGACACAAAATCACGAGCGCAGTAGTTTTGAGAGAGTGTGTAAATGTATTGCCCTTTTTGCAGTCATGAAGAAACCAAGGTCATTGACTCTCGCCTCGCAGGTGAGGGTCAACAGATCCGCAGGCGTCGTGAATGTCTGAAATGCAATGAACGCTTTACGACTTTTGAAACCGCTGAATTGGTGATGCCAAGAATCATCAAAAGCGACGTCAGTCGCGAACCTTTCGATGAGCAAAAACTGAAAAGCAGCATGCTGAAGTCGCTGGAAAAAAGACCTGTGGCGAGTGAAGCGGTCGATGCGGCGGTGGTACATATCTGCAATAAATTGCGTTCATTAGGTGAGCGTGAAGTACCCGCACGCATGGTGGGTGAATTGGTCATGGAAGAATTACGTCATCTGGATGAAGTGGCGTATGTACGCTTTGCTTCGGTATATCGCAGCTTTCAAGACATTGACGCCTTTCGCGAAGAGATTGATCGATTGCGACGTCATCAACGCAATATCGATGTGGAAGAAACACAGTTGCAGTTGTGGGAAGGCTCACCACTCAATCCTGCCAATCAGAAGAACAAGTTGTGAGCATGAACATCACAGAGTTTGATCAAGCCATGATGCAGTATGCGCTCGACCTTGCTGCGCGTGGGCTATACACCACACATCCAAATCCGCGAGTGGGTTGTGTGATTGTGCAAGCCGACAAAGTTGTCAGCGAAGGTTGGCATATCAAGGCCGGTGAACCGCATGCTGAAGTACACGCACTGCAAGATGCGGGTGAACGGGCACGCGGTGCAACGGCCTATGTCACGCTCGAACCTTGTGCGCACACCGGTCGTACTCCGCCGTGTGTCGATGCATTGATCAAAGCAGGAATCAAGCGCGTCGTGTATGCAATGCAAGATCCCAATCCCATGGTGAATGGTCAGGGCCTTGAGAGATTACAAGCAGCGAAAATACAAGTCGATGGGCCCGTATGTGAGCTTGAAGCACGTGAGCTCAATAGCGGTTTCATTAAACGCATGGAAAGTGGATTGCCGCTAGTAAGAATAAAAATGGCGATGAGTGTCGATGGACGCACCGCACTGGCCGATGGCAGCAGTAAGTGGATTACGAATGAAGCGTCGCGTGAAGATGTACATCACTGGCGTGCACGCAGCTCAGCAATTTTGACGGGTGTCGGTACTGTACTCGCTGATGATCCACAGCTTAATGTGCGATTGAAGAATATGGATTTACATGATCGCCAACCTTGGCGTGTAATCTGTGACACACACTTGCGTACGCCCAGCAACTCACGCGTCGTACAAACTGCTGGCGCGTTGATTTATACAACAACTAAACCGTATGCTTGTGGAAATGCAGAAGTGGTTCAAGTGAATGTTGATGAACAAGGTAAGCTTGATTTAATGGCAGTGTTACGCGAACTGGCAATACGTGGCTGTAACGAAGTCTTAGTGGAAGCGGGCGCAACGTTGGGCGGCGCATTGCTGGCGCGAGGATTGGCAGATGAATTGCTCATCTATATCGCACCAATATTGCTGGGACAGCATGCCCGGGCGTTGTTCGATTTGCCGATCATTTCTCATATGTCAGAGCGCCCCGAGTTACAACTTCTCAATACTCAACAATTTGGCTCTGATATAAGACTGCGTTATCGTGTGATCAGAGATTTTTAATGTGAGTTTTTAATGTTTACTGGAATCGTTCAACAAGTTGGTCAAGTACAAGCAATCACTGCGCGCCAAGGCGATGTTGAAATGGTATTTGCCACGGGCAATCATTATCTGGATCAAACGCAATTGGGCGATAGCATCGCGGTGAATGGTTGTTGTCTTACGGTGGTCAAGTTGTTTCCCAATGCATTTGCTGCAGATATATCGCGTGAAACATTGCGGGTGACTACCTTGCACGCATGGCAAGTGGGCGACCGCATCAATCTTGAAAAAGCACTACGTGCTGGCGATGCGCTCGGTGGTCACTATGTAACCGGTCATGTGGATGGTGTTGGCAAGGTTCTTTCACTTCATGATGATGCACGTTCGATGCGCATACGATTTTCAGTGCCACGACTTTTGGGAAAATACATTGCCAAGAAAGGCTCAGTGGCCGTGGATGGTATAAGTCTTACAGTCAATGAAGCCGGTGATGAAATTGATCATAGTTGGTTCGAAGTCAATCTAGTGCCGCATACATTGGCGGTGACGATTGCAAATATTTATCGATTAGATACGGCAGTTAATATCGAAATAGATATCATTGCCCGCTATATCGAACGCGCACAGCAAGCGGGATCAACATGACGCTGAATAGCATTGACGAAATTTTAAACGACCTGCGTGCAGGCAAGATGGTCGTGATCATGGATGATGAAGATCGTGAGAACGAAGGCGATTTATTAATGATCGCCGAATTTGTACGTCCCGAAGATATTAATTTCATGGCCCGCTATGGACGTGGGTTAATTTGTCTAACCTTGACTCGCGAGCGCTGCAAACAATTGCGACTACCATTGATGGTGAATGATACCGATACAGATTATCGCACTAACTTTACGTTATCGATTGAGGCGGCTGAGGGTGTGACCACGGGTATCTCAGCACATGATCGTGCACAAACCATTCTTGCGGCCGTTAAGCCTAACGCCCGTCCCGAAGATCTGCGTCAGCCCGGTCATATATTTCCAGTGATGTCACAGCCCGGTGGAGTGTTATCACGTGCAGGACATACCGAAGCAGGTTGTGATCTGGCCCGCCTTGCAGGTGGCACGTCGGCGGCCGTGATCGTGGAAATTCTCAATGATGATGGCACCATGGCACGTCGTCCTGATCTGGAATCCTTT
The DNA here is from genome assembly GCA_025927665.1 of Steroidobacteraceae bacterium. GTDB lineage: Bacteria > Pseudomonadota > Gammaproteobacteria > Steroidobacterales > Steroidobacteraceae > CAILZL01. The sequence continues at coordinate 3,418 of JAICKZ010000116.1, forward strand.
GCCGCACGACATGGGTTAAAGATCGGCACCATTGCAGATCTAATTCGTTATCGTATTGAAAGAGAGCAATCGGTTGAGCGCATTGCGGAAAAAACTGTTGACACTGATTTTGGTTCGTTCCGCATGATTTGTTATGAAGACCATGTGCATCGCACGGTTCATGTCGCATTGTTGCGTGGCGAACCAGAGAAGGCGGATGCGCCGTTGGTGCGTGTACATGTCAAAGACACATTGCGAGATCTGATTGGTGTGCATGAAGCCAACCGTAGTTGGTCATTGCGCGCCGCGATGCAACGTATCGCGAGTGAAGGTACGGGGGTCATTTTGCTCTTGCGTCCTCAGGAAGAGCCGCGTGATTTAATGGATGCGGTAAATAATTTACAAGGTGGCAGTGCCAAGACCGCTGGCGTGTTGCGCACTTATGGCATTGGCGCACAAGTGCTGCGCGACTTGGGTATTCAACGCATGCGAGTATTGTCAGCTCCACGTCAGTTGCAGGGATTGGCGGGATTTGATCTGGAAGTTGTCGGCTACGTGGATTAGCGTTGATACGAAGTTATGGGCTAGCAATGTTGACTCATATTTGTTTACGTTAAGTTTATGTCCTGGGCTAATCGAACGGCAGTGCACGAGAGGAAGAGAATGCTTCGACAGACTCAGCATGAACAGAAAATAGGTGTTTGAATAGTTATGTTTCAAAGTGGCTAGGCGTGTCAGCTGTGACTTTCATCGAGCTAGATCTAAGCTAAACCGCTATACTGCGCCGCAATACGTCTTCCAAATTTGACTGGAGTCCCCATGGACACAATTAAGACCATCACTGGCGATCTGTTGGCACACGATGCCAAATTCGTCATCGTCGCGGCACGATTTAATGATTTCATTGTTGAGCCCTTGATTCGAGGTGCAGTGGACACGCTTAAACGTCATGGCGCTTCCGATAAAAGTATTGAAATCGTTCGTGTGCCTGGTGCATTCGAGTTACCGCTCGCAGCGAAGAGAATGGCGCAAACCAAACGTTACCAAGCGATTATTGCGTTGGGCGCGGTGATTAAAGGTGCAACGTCGCATTTCGATTATGTATGTGGAGAATGTGCAGGTGGCTTGTCACGCGTGGCATTGGATACCGGCGTGCCAGTGGCATTTGGTGTATTAACCACGGATACCATCGAGCAAGCCATTGAACGGGCCGGTACCAAAGCAGGCAATAAAGGTGTCGATGCGGCCATGGTTGCATTGGAGATGGCGAATTTGGTTAAAGGCATCGAATAGTGAACAAACCCGTTACTACTTCTGATGCACCTATCGCCAAGAACTCGACCAATAAACGCAAAAATCTTTCTAAAGCGCGATCACAGGCTCGACGTTGTGTTATGCAGGCGTTATATCAATGGCAGTTGACGCAACAGAACTTCGCTGAGATTCGTGCTCAGTTTATTGAACGTGAAGAATATAAAAGTGCCGATGCAGAATATTTCGCGGAGTTGTTGAACGGTTCAATTGAGCAACAACCGCAACTCGCAGCGCGAGTCGGTGAATATGCCGACCGACCTTGGGAACAATTGGATGTGATTGAACGCGCCATCTTATTGCTTTCCATATATGAATTGATTAACCGATTGGATGTGCCTTATCGTGTGGTGGTCAACGAAGGCGTGGAGTTGGCCAAGCAATTTGGCGCTACCGATGGTTATAAGTACATCAATGCGTTGTTGGATCGTGCTGCAAAAGGATTGCGAACGGCTGAACGCCGTTCGTTGTTACAGAAGTAGAGTTGCGTCTACAACATTCAGTTTTACTCAAGTCAGTGGCAAAGATAATGCTGGCTTAATGATCAATAAACCAAACCGTTGAGGCATTGACCTTGAATGAATTTCAACTCATTGCTCATTATTTCAGCACATCACATTGTGGTAGTGATGTATTGCTAGGCATAGGTGACGATGCGGCCGTCATTGATGTTCCTGTTGGATATCGTCTTGTTACCGCAGTGGATACCATTGTCGAAGGCGTGCACTTTCCTAACAACAGTCATGCGGGTGACATTGCTTATCGTGCACTTGCAGTGAATCTCAGCGATATGGCCGCCATGGGCGCGACGCCACGTTGGTTTACGTTATCGTTATGCATTCCTAAAGCGGAAGAACCTTGGCTCGAACAATTCGCTGCGTCGTTGAGTAAATTCGCCGCACAATACAATGTGCAATTGGTGGGTGGTGATACGGTTAAAGGACCACTGAACATTTCCATCCAAATGATGGGCATCGTTGAAACGGATCGGTGGTTGACGCGTTCGGGTGCCAAACCCGGTGACTTGATTATGGTCTCGGGCATTCCAGGTGAAGCAGCCGGTGGATTGCAATTATTATTGCATCCACGCACATCGTTGAATGACACGGAGCAGTCTCATGCTCAGCATTTGATACAACGCTTCTTACAACCACAACCGCGTATCGAACTCGGTAGAGCACTGCGATTACATGCCAGCGCTGCAATGGATGTGTCAGATGGATTGCTCACCGATCTGTCCAAGTTGTGTGCTGCTAGTGGTTGTGGAGCACAGTTGCAACTGGAGCAACTGCCTACGTCTTCTGCGTTGCGCATGTTGTTTGGGGAGCGACATGAATCATTGATATTGAGCGGTGGCGATGACTATGAGTTGTTATTTACGATCAATCCAAAATCGTTGTCGTTGTTACAAGACATCAGTGCCCATACTCAAGTTTCTTGTACGCTGATTGGAGTGATGACTGAAGAATCAGGCGTTCGTTGTTTGCGAAATAATCAATCCGTGGTTATTACCGATACAGGTTTCGATCATTTTTCTGTTTGATCACGTTTCTTTACATCTCCTTGACCATCGTTTGCTCTCATAAATAGAAAAACCATGCGTTACAGTGCTGATCCGAAACTAATTCTGCGTAAGCCAATCCACTTTTTTGCATTTGGCTTCGGTGCAGGCTTAAGTCCGCGTGCTCCGGGGACGATGGGGACCATAGCGGCGATACCGATTGTGTGGATGTTGATGCAACTGCCACTGAGTTATTACTTATGTTGTGTCGTTATGTTGAGTGTGATCGGCGTTTACATTTGTGGTGAAAGCGCAAAACAATTAGCGGTGCATGATCATCCTGGAATTGTGTGGGATGAAATTGTTGGTTATGCCATCACCATGATTGCAGTGCCGCGTACGTGGCAATATTTTTTAATGGGCTTTGTATTGTTTCGTTTGTTTGACATCACTAAGCCCTGGCCGATCCGCGAGGCTGATCACAGACTTTCCGGAGGCCTTGGAATTATGCTGGACGACATGATGGCAGGGCTGGCATCGTGTGCGTTGCTACATATGATGAGCCATTTTTTCTGATCTAAAATGTTCGAGGATACGTGAAGCATTCATCTTTATTACACTCAGTACGCGATCATGCTGAAGATGAAGCGCTGACCAAAATTGGTAAGTACTTGGTCATCAAGGAAGTAGGACGCGGCAGTACCGGTGTTGTCTATCTATCTCACGATCCTTATTATCGTCGCGATGTGGCCATTAAGGTTTATAACATCGACACCAGTGACGATGAACGCGCAAAAGTTTCGCGTAAAATGTTCATGTCGGAAGCGCACATGGTTGGCATGTTGCAGCATCCAAACATATTGCCGATTTTTGATGCGGGTGAACAGGGCAGTCGCTGCTATGTCGTGACTGAACACATTCACGGCGCACGCACGTTAGCGTTGTATTGCAAGCCCGATAATTTATTGCCCATAGATGACGTTGTGGAAATCATCTACAAGTGTGCCAAGGCATTGCATTACTCACACAATCGCGGCGTAATTCACCGCGACATCAAGCCCTCCAATTTAATGCTCACACAGTCCAATGATGTTCGCATCATCGATTTTGGTATTGCCTTGGTAGCCGATTCCGAAGTGTCACGTATTGAGGGTATCGCCGGCAGTCCTTCATATATGTCACCGGAACAAATTCAATCGGAAGAAATTACCAATCGTTCTGATCTGTATTCACTCGGTGCGGTCATGTACGAATTGCTTACCGGCTTTCGTCCATTTCGTGGTGGCAATTTGTCCAAGCTGTTGCATCAAATTGTATACGCGACTCCGCAACCCATTCACACATTGCGACCTGACATTCCAGAAGTCATTGAAGAAGTGGTTGCGAAGGCATTACAAAAAGATCCCGCCAAGCGTTATCGCAATGGACTTGAATTTGCCGCTGAATTGACACGTGTACACCAACGCCTGCGTGAAGGCTATTCAAAGCTTGATCGCCAAGAACAATTTTCTATTCTGCGCACATTGAAATTCTTCCACGATTTTTCACATGCAGAAATTATGGAGGTACTGCGTGCTAGTCAATGGCAGGACTATGTTGCAGGAGAAGAAATTGTTCGCGAAGGTGAAATGGATGATCGTTTCTATGTCATCGTCTCAGGCTCTGCATCGGTAATGCGCGGCGGTAATGGCGTCGGGCAAATTGAAGCAGGTGATTGTTTCGGCGAAACCAGTTATCTTCGTGGTGCACGTCGATTGGCAACCATTCAAGCTATGACCGACCTTACATTGATGAAAGTCAGTTCAACCTTGATGGAGCAAGCTTCTGCGGCTTGTCAATTACGATTCAATAAAGTGTTCTTACGTAATTTGATTGGACGATTGCAGAATCCGGACATGAATTAATCAACAAGTCTCAACTTCATTCACGCTGAAAATGGATGCTTTTGAATTCAGCGACTAATCTTTTCAAAGATCAGCGATGGTTTATCGCCAGGGCGAAAATAAACATATTTACTGCTCATGTTGGCTAGCGCTTCATCTCGTTCTACAGCACTGGCATACCAATGTTCGTCATTCCAATTCTTACCAACTAAATTGCTGAACGGATCGTTATTTTTTACTTTAACGCGAATACCAAAACGCTTGTGGTCAGGTAGCGGCGAAACCAGATTGTGTTCTTGGCAAATATGCATCATAAAAATATAATTTAGAAAACGCAAACTGCATTGTAGTCACGTTGCTCTTATAATCAAGAGGCGACCGCTGAATTAGCAACTATTCACTCAACTCGCAGGTTTCCAGTCGATGTTCAGCGACGCAACGTTGGAGTTCATCAAGATTTTTCTTTGCGATGGCGATCGTATCTGTATCGGCACCACTATCTTTGGTAGACAGTACTTGATAAGCATGAATCAATGCTTGTTGTGCTTCTTTAGGTTTTTTAAGTTGCGTCAACGCGATACCTAATACACTTTCTGTACGTGCAGCTCTCCAAGCTGGAGCTTCTGCTCGTGTCCATCTAGCCATGTTTTCCTGCAACATGGGTTCAGCTTCTTTGGCTCGGTGTTGGCCAACTAGTGCAGCGGCAAGTAAGTACTCAGTGGATGCTATGTATTGATGATCAGATGAAGCAGTTGCCTGGAGTATTTTTAAAGAAGATTGCGCTTCCTTTTCTGCTTCAACAAACTTCTTGTGTTGCAGCAACGCATTGGCTACCACATTATGAGTTACACCAGTGTCAAAATTTTCTTTACCAAAATTCTTCTCAGTAATAGTCAATTCAATTCTAGTACTATGCTCAGCTTCGTCCCATAGCTTCTGAGCGATTTGTATTTTTGATAGAATGTCATATGTTCCAATAAGACGCGAACTTTCTTTGCCATATATTGCTTGCTGATCGGCTAGTACTTGAGTTGTAAGTATCATTGCTTCAGGAAATTTTCCGCGCATGACAAGTAGATCAGCTAAACTTAAGTCGGCGTTTACACGATCTGGATGTCTTTCGGGTAGCGTAGAGTGATAAATATTGACAGTGACCTGCTCCCCTTAAATGTACCTGATGTAAAGTTAGCCTGCTCCGCAATTGAGGAGACAGAGCATGAAGAAATCGAGATTTAAAGAAGAGCAAATCATTGGTATCTTGAAAGAGCACCGCGCTGGATTATCGGCAGCG
>JAICKZ010000233.1 GCA_025927665.1 Steroidobacteraceae bacterium
GCTCAACACGTTGGTCGCGTTGTAACTCACATTAAGAATAATCTTACCGTCTTGAACAAATTGACGGGGTACTTCGACACCTTGAATGCCTGCGTCGACCACAATATGCGGTGTTTGATTATTATCTGTCATCCACTCATGCATGGCACGCAACAAATAGGGACGACGAGAAGAAGATGGCGGCAACGGCTGTGCCATATTGTCTGACTACCTTATACGCGCATCGCGCGCTCTGCCCATGACAGGCTGCGACGAAATCCTGAGCGACTAAATACTCGACGTTCGTACTGCATCACGGCGTCGGCTTGTTGTGGATTCAACGAAATACCCCAACTTGGCAATCGCCATAATACTGGCGCAATGGTGGCATCAACCAAGGTGAAATCAGGTGATTGAAAGTAAGGCGCAGAGCGAAACACTTCCACATTGGCCATAATACTGTCGCGTAACATCTGGCGCGCTTCTTCACTGCGCTTTCGATCGGTTGTCTGTTCGATATCTGCTGCAAGTGTGTACCAATCACGTTCGATACGATAGATGGCCAGACGAAAGCGTGCACGCGTAATTGGATCGATAGGCATCAATGGTGGATGCGGATAACGTTCATCGAGATATTCAATAATGATGCGCGAATCATATAGCACCAGATCACGTTCCACCAAAGTAGGTAGGCTTTGATAAGGATTGAGGTCCAGCAAATCAGCCGGCAATGAACGCCCATCGACATCAATGATATCGAGGGTGACATCTTTTTCGGCCAGCACAAACCGTGTGCGGTGACTCCACATATCCTTGGGGCTGGAAAACAACGTCATCACAACAGCAGTGCCACCTATGGTCGTAAGTTAAAGAACTAGTTCAGCCGCACAATTAATTACTTGATGTCTTTCCAGTACTCAGTCTTCAGTGCATAGGCAAGCAAGAACAGCACGAGCAAAAAGCCCATGACGCGAATGCCTAAATTGCGACGCTCTACCTGACCAGGTTCACCGACGTAATCAAGAAAATTCACCGTATCACGAACGAATTGATCATATTCTTCAGGTGAAAGTTTACCCTTGGTATCTGCTTCCAGTCCCTTGAATACTTTATCAACACGCTTGCCGTCTTCGGAGGTTTTGCCTTCATACACCGCTTTTTGCAGACCTTGCAATTCCCATAACACATTGGGCATGGCCGCGTTCGGCAGCACGACGTTATTCATGCCGGTAGGACGTGATGGATCAAGATAGAAAGAATGTAGAAAGGTATAAAGATAATCAGTGCCACGACTACGTGCGATCAACGACAAGTCAGGTGGTGTTTTACCAAACCATGCTTTGCCATCAGCAGGGTCCATATTGATCGTCATGTTGTCGGTCACTTTGGCATTGGTGAAAATCAAGTTATCTTTCACTTGTGCATCGGTCAAATCCAGATCCACTGCCAAACGGTTATAACGCACATACTTTGTAGAGTGACATCCAGAACAGTAATTAACGAAATTACGTGCACCGCGTTGTAATGACGCTTTGTTGGCAACATCGTTGTTGGCATGCAGGAGTTCGCGCTCTTCGGCTTGGACTGCGACAGCCGCAGTGCCAATGAATAACAGCGTACATAGTTTCAGCGTGCGAATCATATTCTTCACTGTATTGTTCATTGCTGGTGCTTTCATTTTAGTGCGCATGGAAAGTCACTCGATCAGGGACGGGCTTGGTCTTGTCCACGTTGGTATACCAGGGCATGAGCAAGAAAAATGCAAAGTAAATGATCGAGAAGATGCGTGACTCGATTGTCAATACGGGTGTTGGCTTATGCATGCCAATGTAACCCAGTGCAATGAAGCTAATGACGAATGAGCCCAAGAAGCCTTTGTACAACCAACCGCGATAACGAATGGACTTGACCTTCGCACGATCCAACCATGGCAGCAAGAAGAAGATCATCACGGCAACACCCATTAAAACCACGCCGAGCAATTTGTTGGGCACTGCGCGCAAGATGGCGTAGTACGGTGTGAAATACCACACTGGCGCAATTTCATCAGGAGTCTGCAAACGATCGGCTGGATCGAAATTGGCTTTCTCCAAGAACAGATTTCCCACAGTGGGTTCAAACAACACGATGCCGGCGAAAATCATGGCAAAGAACACAAAGCCCATGAAGTCTTTGACTGAGTAATAAGGATGGGAAGGAATGCCATCCAACGGCTTACCATCCGGTCCCTTATTCTTCTTGATCTCAATGCCATCGGGATTATTGGAGCCCACTTCATGCAGCGCTAGTAAATGTGCCACCACCAGAAACACCAACGCCAGTGGCAGTGCAATTACATGCAGCGCAAAGAAACGATTCAAGGTGATATCGGAAATAAAATAATCACCACGAATCCACTCGACCAATGAAGTACCTACATAAGGAATCGCGCCAAACAGATTGGTAATAACTTGCGCTCCCCAGTATGACATGTTGCCCCATGGCAGCAAATAACCCATGAAGGCTTCCGCCATCAAACACAGGTAAATCAACATACCGAATATCCACAGCAATTCGCGTGGATTTTTATATGAACCATACATCAGACCACGGAACATATGCAGGTACACCACAATAAAGAATGCCGATGCGCCTGTGGAATGCATGTAGCGAATCAACCAACCCCAATTTACATCACGCATGATGTACTCCACCGAGGCAAATGCGCCTTCGGCAGAGGGCTTGTAATTCATGGTTAAAAATATGCCGGTGACAATCTGCAGAATCAGTACCAGCAACGCCAACGACCCGAAGTAGTACCAGAAATTGAAATTCTTCGGTGCGTAATAGTCGCCCCATTGCTCGCGCCAAGTTTTCGTCAATGGAAAGCGAGCATCAATCCAGCCGAGTAATCCAGTGGTGCCAACATCGTTTTTTGTTTCAGTACTCATCAAGCAGCTCCCTTATCAAGGCCAATGACCAGGGTGGTGTTAGAACTAAAGTAGTAAGGAGGCACTTTTAGATTCAACGGTGCGGGCACATCTTTTAGCACACGACCTGACAAATCGAACTTGGAACCATGACAAGGACAATAGAAGCCACCTGGCCAATCGGCTGCAACATCGGTGTCGCCCACTTTGAATTTAGCCATGGGTGCACAACCTAGATGGGTGCAAACACCGATCAGCACTAAATATTCGGGATTAAGTGCACGTTGTGCATTCTTCGCAAATGCAGGTTGCTCGGACTCTTCTGAATTTGGATCGCGTAGCATGCCATCATGATCTTTAAGCTTATCAAGCATTTCTTGAGAGCGATGTACGATGTAAATGGCTTGACCGCGCCATTCCACCTTCATTAGCTCACCCACTTGTAGTTTGCTGATATCTGCTTCGACTGGCCCGCCAAGTGCCTGTGCACGTGCACTGGGCTGCCAGGAAGACAAGAAAGGGATTGCGGTTGCCACTGCACCCGCCGCACCAACGACTGTGGTAGCCACCAATAAAAAGTGGCGTCGGCTTTCATCAACGTTTTCAGCTTCGCTCATCCAGACTCACTCCAGCATCAGATTGATCAATCATCACATTTTGCCTGGTTGCCCATCAACAGCCGCTCCGGAAAAGGTGATATTCAAACACTCATCTCAAACGTTCAAGGAATTGCGCATTATACACATACACGGCACCCCGCTTTGAAGCACCCTGTGCATTCAAATTGTTAATTAAAGACTCCGTCACTTATGATTTGATCTGCGGCAGTAAGCTAACCGACCAATCATACCTAGAGAAACATGAAGAATCTCATGACTCGCTTCACCGAAACAGCGTCATTCATCGCCAAATGGATTGTAGTTGGGCTGGCAATGGCCTTTGTGTTTTTAATGATTCGCCCGCAATGGTTGCATTACAAAACAGCGAATTCAGCGCCTGAAATGCCCGCAATGCAGCTTGCCAGTTTTGCGGATGCCGTGGAACGCACTGCGCCTGCAGTGGTAAATGTATTTTCACGCCGCTTGGTGACCGAACAAGTACAACCTCGCAGTAACTCAGAAAGCCCATCAAGCGTACGTCCCGTATTACACCAAGGAGTGCAAACAGGTCTGGGCTCGGGAGTCATTGTCGATCGAAATGGTTATATAGTGACCAATAACCATGTTATTGCCTGCGCACAGCGCGTCAACGTACAACTAGCCGATGGCCGCATCGAAGCGGCGACGGTAGTCGGCACTGATCCGGCCACCGACATTGCGGTACTTAAAATAGAGTTGAAAGATTTACCGGTCGCATCGATGGGCACATCAGATCGCGTACGCACTGGCGATGTAGTACTTGCCATTGGCAATCCTTATGGGTTATCGCAAACCGTCACGCAAGGAATCGTCAGTGCAATGGGTCGTGGGCAATTGGGAGTCAGTCCTTTAGAAAGTTTTATCCAAACCGACGCGGCCATTAATCTGGGTAATTCAGGTGGTGCATTGATTAATACGCAAGGCGAATTGATCGGCATCAATACAGCAGCGCTCTCTCAGTCGACGGGAGTCACCGGTATCAGTTTTGCCGTACCTGTCAATTTAGTTCGCGGCGTGATGCAACAGATTCTTGAGTTTGGCCACGTGAAGCGCGGTTGGTTTGGTGTTGAAACTCAAGGGCTCACCACTCAGCAAGCGACTGCCCTTGGTTTGGAAATGCCGCAAGGTTTAATCATCACACAAGTTTACGAACATAGCCCTGCGGCACAGGTGGGCTTGCAGCGTGGCGATGTCATCACCCGAATTAATGGAGCGCAACGCACTATTAACGAAGCATTACGCTTAATTGCAGGAACTGAACCCGGTCAGAAAATATCGTTGCGTGTTCTACGTGATGGTCAACGACATGACTATACAGTCACATTGGTTGAGCGTGATGTAAAAGTCGATACTGAAAACAATTGCAATTCTGCGGCGAATTAGCCTGTTACAAATTAGCAAGCCGATCGTCGTACAACTCGTATTGCCACAGGCTATGACAAGCGTTTAATGCTCGCGCCTAGCTGTTGCAATTTTTCTTCGATGCGCTCGTAACCGCGATCGATGTGATAGATGCGATCAATAACAGTACTACCATCAGCCACCAGCGCCGCGAGCACCAAACCTGCCGAAGCGCGCAAATCAGTGGCCATCACCGGTGCC
>JAICKZ010000059.1 GCA_025927665.1 Steroidobacteraceae bacterium
GGTTTCAACTTCGACGCGAAGTTGCGTCGTCAATCAGTTGATGCTAACGATATGTTTGTTGCACATGTTGCGGGTGTTGATACGTTAGCGCGTGCGTTGTTAGCGGCGGCGCAATTGATTGAACAAGGTCGCTTCAAATCACTCATCGAACAGCGCTATGCTGGTTGGCAAAGTGAGTTGGGCAAGAAGATTGATTCCGGCAGCATGGATTTAGCGGCCATTTGCGATCATGCCTTGAAAGCCAATCTCGATCCGAAGATTCCTTCTGGCAAACAGGAATTGTTTGAATCATTGGTTGCCAATGTATCAGCCAATATCAAGTAATCGTTAATTCGCTTCAATGCGAATTGGAAACTTGCTATAAAGAGGGCGGTTTAACACCGCCCTTTTTTATGCACGCACTAATGTCCTTCTCAATACAGTTAGCCTACGTCTGACGGTACTACCGAATTATTATTATCACTTTACGAAAGCTATGAAAAATTTTGGAACCTTGCCTGACGGCACACCCGTCAAGATTTTTACGCTCAAATCTTCAACTCTAAAAATGTCGGTGACTGAATTCGGTGGCCGCATTGTCACGCTTAAAGTACCAGATCGTCACGGTACCGTTGCCGATATTACGCTCGGCTATGACACACTGGATGATTACCTAAAAGAAACCGCCTACTTCGGTGCTTTGATTGGTCGTTATGGCAATCGCATTGGCAACGGTAAAGTTGTTTTAAATGATCACCGTTATCAAGTGACACAGAATGAAGGCAATAATACCTTGCACGGCGGCAGCGGTTATCACAATTCACTGTGGCAAGTTGATGAGCAATCAATCACTGATCATTCTTTACAGCTGAGCCTTCATGATCCAGATGGCAAGGATGGATTTCCCGGCAATGTTGATATCAAGGTGCGCTACACCTTAAGCGATACCGATTTACGCATTGATTATCACGCCACGACGGACCAAGACACCGTAATCAATATGACCAGTCATGGTTATTTCAATCTTGCTGGCGCGGGACATCCTTCAATACTCGATCATCAATTAACTTTACACGCAGATCGATTTACAGCTATCAATAAAGAATTAATTCCCACTGGTGAATTATCTTTTGTAGCAAATACTCCGTTTGATTTCCGTCAACCACAGCGCATCGGTGAACGCATTGATCAAGTTGACGAACAATTAAAGAATGGTTTTGGTTACGATCACAATTGGGTATTAAATAACCAGGATGGGCAACTTGCACTTGCCGCCGAAGTCTATGAATCAACGACTGGCCGAGTGATGCAAGTACTCACCACCGAACCTGGCATTCAGTTTTATTCAGGTAATCATTTAAATGGCATGATCGGTAAAGCTGCGCAACGTTATATACGTCGTTCTGGTTTTTGTCTGGAAACGCAGCACTATCCTGACTCGCCCAATCATCCGCAATTTCCCTCTACGATATTGAAAGCAGGTGATGTTTATAAATCAACAACCATTTATCGATTTGCGACCAAGAACTGATTGTACGATGGCGTAACTATGAGCAATTCATTGAACCATTGCTGAACTTGGTTGATAAGCAATAAAGATACTCTTGCAAGTGTCAGTGCTCTGGTGCTCCTAAGTAACTAGCAGGAACGGGTTCGGTCGCTAAAATCATTCTTTCAAATACAACACCAGGATCAACCATCCATAATTTGAGCAGATGTGCACCAGCACTCACATTGTCGAATGAAGATGTTTGTATATTGATGTTGTCCGCGACCCAACTATTCCATAATGGATCGCTGTTATCCGCATGGCCATTAGAACCGGCGTGCATGTTGATAATTTGCGGCATTCCATCATCAATAGAGACTGCATAACGTAATCCTTCGCCCCCAGTAAAATTTAAAGTGGGTGCTAACATAACTTGCACATTCACTTTGCCCGCATGTAGTAAGTTCACCGCATACTCCAGATGAGGTGTAGTTGCGTTCAGGGACTGCGACATTGCTGTAACTGGAAATGCAGTGACTCCGGAAAGTGTCCTACCCAGCTCCGGAATTATCTGCCAGTGAATATTCAATGAATCAACAGCATGCGTGAAGTGTGCAGCTTCCATCGCAATATATCCATCGGCTTCAACAAAGCCTTGCAATCTTTTTGCATGAATAGGATTAATAATATGAGCCAGTACTTTAATCTTGGACTGCGTTGATTGAACAAAAATTGGAATCCAGTATTCACCGGTAGGTGCCGCATTCCAATTCACTTTAACTTGGACACGGTGTGATAGTTGTGTTGATCCTTTGTATTCAGAAAGCTTCAACCAGGAGACACTTGCTTTCAACGTAAATCTGGCGGGAACTGTGCCCCGACTGAACACATCAATATAGCGCGACAAAACTCCATATGGCGACAGCTCTGGTAAGGTTGCTTGCGTTGCCGTGCCCGGCCATGCATGAGTATCACCTTCAACTGCAATCCCCAGTTCGGCGCTCTGAGGAATATCAATTCGCTGCACGATAGGCTTAACGTTGACATCAGGTTGTTGCCAATTGGTATAGCCGATATGAGTCTGATCCATGAAATGATTCCATCGTCCATGACCAATTGCGTGGTATTGCGCTGTGAGCTCACTATCACGAGTGAACAATGTATCGACTCGATCTGTAAGCTGATTGGTATCGGCACGACCCTGTGCTGCATGCAATTTATTGAGCGCATCCGTGACATATAATTCATTTAGATTGGCACTTGCGGCAATAGGATACTGCACCAGTTGAAAGTATGCATCGCGATAACGTACAGGCAACTGACGTCCAATTTTCTCCGCCGTTGCAACTAGTGCATTGTAATCAATGACCACGCGCTCAGCTTCGTGATAATTGGTAAGTGAATAAGTATCCGGTGACAACAACTCCGGCTTGCGACGTGCATTATATTGTGTATAACGAGTCAGCAATGCTCCGATTTGTTTTGCATAGGTATATCCAAATTGTTTTTCAGCCCATTGCTGCGGATAATTTTTCAGTTGCGGCAACTGAATAGCGTCCGGGTTCCACGCGTAGTCCATAAAGAAGTTGATGGGATACTCCATGGGTTTTAAATCACCTACGTTAACAATCCACACACGGTCAATACCGTAGTTGTATGCGATATGCATTTGCTCCCAGACTCGTTCAATCTGATTGGTGTTGATCCATTTATAATTACGCGGCCCACCAACATAGTCGAAGTGATAATACATTCCATAACCACCATGACGCTTCTCACCGAGTTTGGGCACACGACGGATATTTCCCCAATTGTCATCAGAGAATAACAACGTGATGTCATCAGGCACTTGCATGCCTTGATCGTAATAATCCTGCACTTCCTTATATAAGGCCCATATTTGTGGCACTTCGGCAGGGTCACGATGGGTTACATCGGCAATAATATTACGTTGGTCATGCACAATTTTTTCCAGCAGATCGATCGCCGTATCTTTTGACATGGGCTCATCTCCATCACCACGCATTCCCACGGTGACAATGCTTTCATTGTTGCCCATGCGCTCAATACCTTTGCGCCAGAATTGCTGTAAGTTGTCCTCGTTACGCGAGTAATCCCACGGTGTTCCGCCACCATATCGTTGCCATTCCACATGCGCTCGCATCATAGGTTCATGATGCGATGTACCCAATACAATGCCCCTTTCATTTGCCAGTTTCGGCGATTCGGGATCATCATCGTAAATTGACTTGCCCCACATTGCAGGCCACAGATAATTCCCTTTCAAGCGCAATATCAATTCGAACACGTGTTCATAAAACTGATGATTGAATCCACCAAATTTCTCATTTACCCAACCCTTCAATGACGGATCTTCATCGTTCAGAAATATTCCGCGATACTTAACTTTCGGTGCATCGATGCGGCGACCAGCAGTAATGTACAAGTTCTCGTGATGGTGTATGGGAACATCCGCCCACCAATACCAAGGCGATACGCCAATCTGTGCAGAAAGATCATAGATACCAAACACGGTGCCACGACGATCATTGCCCGCGATCACCAACGCTCGATCAATGCCCGGCATCGGATGTTCAACGACTTGCTGAACAAAGGCTTCCCAGACACCGGTAACACCATCGACATTCAACTTATGCTCACGCACCAGTCGATCAATCACTTCACTGTGATTTAATGTGCCAACTATGATCGCTGATGCTGATTTAAAACTAACTGCTGCGCCACCTGCAACCTGCTGCAAATCGGTCTGTAGATCATGAGCTGCATGAAGTACTGCTGTCTCATCGTGGCTATCGAAAACAATATTGATTGGTCTGTGATGTTGAATTAATCCCACCGCAGTGAAGACTTGTGTGTCACACACCTGCAACTGCCCCACACATGTTTGTTTCATCGTCTGCGCATAACCAGGTTCGATAAACAACAGCCATCCAATTGCAAATAATAAATGCAAGCCAATCTTCATTGCGCCACCCACAGGCATAACATTTTCATATCATCGCATAAAAAAACGGCGCTTCTTGCGAAGCGCCGTTAAACAACGTCAGAATATAGAGAGGGAGAGATTAAAACTTCTGACGAACTCCTAACAGAAAGAAACGACCTGCATCATATTTTGTAAATGTTGCATTCGGGAATTGGAAATAAGAGCGTTGTGACGCATCAAACACATTCTGCACATCGAACGTGATTTCAGGCGCACGTGACCAGCCAAATAGCTTTGCCAGATCAAAGCTAGAAGAAAAGTCCCATTGACGATAGGTATCAGTAAACAGCCCCGCTTGAGTAATACCATTCTGTGGAGGAACAGCAGCTTGGTAGCCATAATTGTAGACCTCTGACATACGAACGCTGATGCCGTGGTCCTCGTAATATCCAGTCAAGTTAAACGTGTGCGGAGGCACGCCCACGATGGGTGGCACACCCGCTCCGATGCCTTGCTGATCAACAATGGTATAGTTTGCGGTAAAGCCAAATCCCTTCATGCCGATGAAGTCCAACGGTTGTACCCAATTAAATTCAATGCCATTCACAATCTGTGCTGAACCCGGAACGTTTGTTTGCTGAGTCAGTTGAACTATAGCGTTGTCAGGATTACCACCCCCATTGGTCGTAAGCGCAGCAAGCTGAATAGAACTTACTGAAGATGCATTTATTCCGTATGGAGCAAAGAAAGAGAACGGCACATTCGTTGTTACAGATTGCGGGAAGTTGGTCAGGCGCTTTCTAAACGCCTCAATGCCGACGTAGCCTTCTTTACCAGTGTAATACTCAAAGCCAAAATCCAGGTTTTCTGTGGAGTATGGTTTTAAAGCAGGATTACCTAGTGTCGCACTGGCTGCTGAAATATCGGAGAAATTCAAACCCGGCAACATCGTATTGGGATTAGGCCGCGTCATGGTCTTGGAAGCAGCCGCCTTGAACACTGCGTTTTCAGACGCGTAATACGCGACTTCTACAGAAGGTAATGCATTGTTGTACGTGCTATCCGTCGTAGCATCAAAATTGTTGAAATTTGGATATCGACCACCGTCTGATGCTAGGAAAGTCGCATGAACGGTCGGATCCTTACCGTCCGGAGGATTGCGCGGATCAGTACCTGTGACTTGTCCTTTAATAGTTTGATTGGTCCGCACCCAACGTACGCCTACTGAATACTTCAAGCGATTGCTATCGATTGTGGTATCACCATTCAACTCAAAATAAACCCCCGTGCTCTTCTCGCGTACAAAGCCTTGGTTCGCAGCGGTATTGGATGCGCCAACCATAGGCGCACTTGAGTTGAATGCATAATAATTTGTGTCATTAGCAAACTTCTTCCAATCCACGGTTACGAATCCAGCGGGTCCAGGCAGAAGATAATTGGGTACCGATGCTTGGGGAATAAGCGAACCCGCCCAAGTCACTGGACCAGTCATACCTTGAGAATAATTTGTACCCAATGCCGGATAAACCGGTGTGGTTGAGTATCCAGATGGTTGTACGCCTGCACCAGACCCAACGCAATTAGGCTGGCTGTTTGGAGCGGGCAGAACAATATTCGGATTGCCGCCGCATACAGCTGGCTGCCATGCTCCTGTATTGTCTACAGCTCTAATTTGACGGGAGATGTCGTCAAATGCAGCACCTACTTCTAGGCTTAATTCTTTGCCGCCAAAAGTAAGGTCGGTGCGAACACCTTTAGTGCTTGTCCAGCGAAGCTCATCTTGAAGGTTTACTCGACTACCATTGTTCCAGCCAAAGTTAGCTGGATTATTAAGATCGAGGCTAGATGAAAAGGTGGGAATATCTCCGTTGTTCACGTAATCAACCGCAACATTTGCACCAGTTGGAGTGCTTACAACAACACTGGGTGATTGACGTTCAAAATGACTATAACTTCTATTCGCCTGAATGTCCCATTTCAACTTATCGCTAATCTTCCATTCCAGTCCCGGATTGACATTAAAGAACGTGGTGTCTTCGATGTAAGGTCGAAACTCGAGGAAAAATTGCGAATTTGCAAATGTTGCGCTAGTTACCACACAACCATTAAGGCAACTAGGATCATTTACTTTCATGTTAACTGGAATAGTTGCGCCATTGCGGCCAACAAAATTCATATCGATACGCTGCATATCGTTATGCTTGCGACCAAACATGGAGTCTACATACATATACAAATTATCTGTTGGCTTGTACTCCAAACCGAGCACGGCATTCACGCGTTCACGGTTACCGAACTCATCCGTTGGTCGGCCTAATCGCGGAAAAATTGCATTGTCAATTTGACTAATAGTGAGTCCGGGATTGTGGTCAAGCAAGTATTGTTGATTGATTACATCACCAGCAACTAACCCCGCACCTGCACCCACAGGAACTGTGCCGGGTATGCTTGGATTACCACCACCGGTTGGATTACAAGTGCTGAGAAGACATTGAGCAGTCGCTGTCGTAACAGGCGGATTAGTAGTTGTACTTGGAACACTCAAGTTATAATTCGCCCAGCCAATCGTTTCAAATCCTTTCACTTCAACTTTGTTTTTCTGACCAGAAATGCCAGCTAAAACACCAAAATTGCCAAACGTATTGCTGATTAGAAACGAACCACGTTCGCCTACACCATCTGCCGTCGATTCCTTGGTGGCTTGACCAGAATAAGTTGCATGCAATCCTGGATTATCAAAGGCACGCAAAGAACGCATGTTTACCGTACCGCTGGAACCGCCTTCCAACGTGCTGGCGTCGGGAGTTTTACTAACCGTTAACTGCGTAAAGAATTCGGTAGGCAACACATCCAAATCAACTTCGCGATTGGTATTCGATTGATCAGTTGGACCGGTTGAGGCCACTGCAATCGGCGCATTATTTAAGAGGACTTTTACAAAGTTGGTACCGAGGCCGCGAATGGATACGTTTACGCCCTCACCGGTAATTTCACGGCTAATGGTAACACCAGGAATACGATTCAACGATTCAGCAACATTGGTGTCGGGAAATTTACCCATGTCTTCCGCGAATACACCATCCGCAAATCCAATCGAGTCTTTTTTGAAATTGGTTGAATCCTGTAAGCTCTTGCGATAACCAGTGACGACCAGTTCTTCTAAACCAGGATCATTGACAGCACTGGTTGAACTTGAGTCTTGTGCCATGGCTGTGTGCGACTGCGACAATGCAGCTGCAACGCAGATACTTAAATATACACTGGTCTTCCCAGTACTTTTAATCTTGTTACTCACAATTGGCCCCTACATGTTAACGAATGGCGTTATTGCCGTTTACTGTTATCTGTCAACGATTCAAAACAGACACTGCTTCCAACAAGCTTATATATGCCAAAAGACACCGGTGTCTTTTGGCATGCAAGAAAACTTCAGCATCAAAATCACTAGAAAAAATAAACCGTGTTACCCCACAAATTGAACGTTCCTTGTTAATTACGCTATTCATCCACCAAGTATTCTTTATTTCTAAGCTCGCTCAACTCTCATATGACCAGTTCTTTGACTGGCTATTTATGGTACTTGATGGGGCGTGAGAATAACGTCGCCTTATTCGAAAAGCAACTCGTGTCCAGACGTGCATTTAATTATTGTGAAATAAAGCCCACAAGAAGTATTGAAACTAACTGCAATAATTTCGACGGGATACTCATTGCTAACCATGGCGACAGTCAATTGCTCTGTTCTGCTTGCTACACCACGGAAGCCCCACACGGCAAACTCTTAGTTGCATTATCGGTGCAGAAATTGTTTATTCTGTTCGCTTCAACATTCCATAGCATCGTTTTATGGTTAAAAACATATTAAAAGCCAAGGCGAAACGCTCGATGAAGACTAAGTCTAAGTTGACCGGTTCGTCCATGCGAGCCAAACAAATAACCATCAATGATATTGCTCATCTTGCTAGCGTGAGTAAAAAAACGGTATCGCGAGTCATCAACGAAATCCCAACGGTCAATGTAGAGATTCGTGATCGCGTCAACGAGATCATCAAAAAAACCGGCTTTAGGCCAAATCCACAAGCACGCGGGTTGGCATTTCGCAAATCCTTTTTGATTGCAATGATCTATGACAACCCCAATGCGACATTCATTGTGGGCATGCAAGCGGGAATACTTGAGGCATTACGTGGTTCAGGCTTTGAGCTGCTGGTGCATCAATGCGAACGACGCAGTCCACGATTTGTTCCTGATGTCCGAGAGTTTGTTGAGCGTTTGCAACCGCATGGTGTGATCTTATTGCCACCTATTTCAGAAAACCCTGTCCTGATCCAAATGTTGCATGAAGTGGGATGTCCTCATGTAAGTGTAGCCGCAGCAAGAATAGAGTCGGCCATGCATCGAGTAGTTTCTAGCGACCGTGATGCTTGTGCAGAAGTCGCTTTACATTTGACCGAGTTAGGACACAAGCGCATCGCAATTATTGCTGGACCGCAAGGGCATCGTAGTGCAACAGAACGTTTGCGCGGATTTACTGATGCTTTACAAAATCGCGGTTTGCTTATGCCGCCAGAATTAATTGCACAGGGTTTATATACGTTCGAGTCAGGCATTCAAGCGGCGGAAAAATTGCTGTCCGTATATCCTCCCCCGACCGCCATTTTTGCCACCAACGATGAAATGGCTGCCGGCGTCTACCAAGTAGCGCATCGGCTCGGCATCGAAATTCCGCTGCAGTTATCAGTAATAGGCTATGACGACAATCCCATTGCTTCACGGCTATGGCCTCCGTTAACCACTATTCGTCTTCCCATTCCTTTAATGGCGCGACTTGCCACGACTCCATTGATCTCATCCGGTAATGCACATCTACAACAGGATGTTGCATTGGTTACACCTAACCTGGTAGTACGTCATTCAACGGCACCGCCATCATCGAAGAGAAGCCGTAACATTCGAGCGTAATCGACTCTGCCTCGACATCTGCGTGGTATTTTCATTAATCAGTTTGAATGTACGCATTAATCTTTCAATGTGATTTGTGATCACGCGAAACTAGTCGACCGATAGTACGTAAGCTCTACTGTCCTGGTGCATAAGGAAATTGCAACGATTCATAATATGCCAATGAATGTTGCGGTGGTGCAAGCCCAACGGGTAACGGACGGTTCGAAAATGTCTGGAAATACGCAATGCATGCATCACGCCACCATTGTGCTTCTTTTTGTTGAATAGCAAGGAAGTCATTGATCTGTGCATAACGCTGTACATCCACATAGGATGATAATGACTGCCATGTCCTGCGCATTTCGATCACCGCTTTTACTCCATCATCGTAGTGATAAACCAGTTCGTCCCACAACGGGCGACCGGATTTCATTTGATAGTTCCATGGAACATGATGGAACCACAACAGAAATTTTTCCGGTGTGGTTTGCAAGTTTTCGAATTGTGCCGCAACGGGAGGCGCATATTGGGCCACTGCATTACTGCCGGTTGAAGCACGATCAAAGCCAATACCTTGTTCATCTGCACGATGATAATAAACCGATGTCCAGTCGGCGCGTGGCCCACCTGCGACCCACGGCCCAGGACCATAGTGATGCCCCTTGCCCATCTGATGATGTAATCCTAATGGTGTCATGTAATTCACCGCTGCTTCACGCGAAGCCATCATCATATCCACCACGGGTTTGACAAAGTGATGGTTGTTGGTAAATGTCATGCGCACCCACTCTGTCGCGATCTCACGCGATGATGCAGATGGATTCCACGCCAAACGACCAAACACATACCAATTAGCTTGATCGAAATGAGATCCTGTCCAGTTGCGATCTGATCCGATATTTGACACACCAGCCATACAGGTATGTTTGTATCCATACAACGAGCCATCAATGACTTTCGCAACAGTGGAACCTGCACCGCGACTGTAAGTATCCGAACTCAAAGTCTCTTCATATAATGATCCAAGGTACACTAGATGAGTAGCGAAGCCGAGATACTCTTTGGTGATTTGGAATTCCATACCTAATGATGTTTTAGGCATAGCACCAAAGAGTGGATGAAATGGTTCTCGCGGTTGAAAGTCAATCGCTCCGTTCTTTACTTGAACAATCACATTGTCATTGAACTTGCCATCCAGCGGCACAAACTCGTTATAAGCTTGCTTGGCGCGGTCATCAGGTTGTTCTTGTGAATATACAAAGGCACGCCATATCACTACACCACCATGTGCTTTCAATGGAGCAGCAAGCAAGTTTGCGCCGTCGGCTTGTGTACGTCCGTAATCCTGTGGACCCGGCTGTCCTTCGGAATTGGCTTTAACCAGAAAACCACCAAAATCGGGTATGTAGCGATAGATCTCTTCAACTTTATCGCGCCACCATGCTTGTACTTCAGCATCCATGGGGTCAGCGGTTTTCAATTCACCAATTTCCATTGGCGCCGTAAAACGCGCCGTTAAAAATACATGAATACCATAAGGCCGCAGAACGTTGGCGATGGCTGCGACTTTTTCCAGATACATAGGTGTTAACACAATAGCTTTGGCATTAACATTGGTTAACACCGTTGCGTTAATTCCAATGGAAGCATTGGCACGCGCGTAATCTGTGTAACGTGGATCAACGTAATCCGGCAATTTGTGCCAATCCCAAATCGACTCACCCGCATAACCGCGTTCAACGTGGCGATCAAGGTTGTCCCAGTGATTTAGCATACGCAATTGCACATGTGGCACTGACACGATGTTCAAACTATTTAATGACTGCCATGTTTGTATCAAACGCAGGAAATGAAATACGCCGTACAACACACCGACATCATTGTTGGCCGCGATCATAATGGCTTGGTGATTGTTAATATGGATTGCGCGAATCACATAACCTTCGTCACCTAATTTTTCATCGCTCAAATCAGCTTTAATTTCGGCATTTCTGAACGTCGACAAGGATTGCAGCGTACCCACAATCAATGCGCCATCACGTGTAATTTCTTTACTTGGATCTTTGCTTGCAATCAGTTTGCTATGTAGCAAGCCCGACAATCCTCGTCGCAATTCACTCTGTGCAACTTTTAATGTGGATGAGTCCGCATTCATTACAAGTTGAGTTACTGCATGACGATACGAAGACAACCATGCGGTTTCAACAGGTTGATAACGCAACCACAAATCATAACCATCTTCCGCACATGCGTTATTCGCGAACGCAATGATCAATGCGAACACCAAAAAGCGTACTGTTAATAATCGCCTCGACTTGGTTCTCGAAACATTAGCAAGCCCATCGATCTTGAATAGATTCATGCATACCTCGACCGCTGTTTTCGCGGCGCATTGTTATCATAAGTACAAACTGATAACGATAACATCATCATACATTTTCGCCTATTTTGCCTTGTTCGCCAATCGCAATGGTACGATTCACAATTATTGGTGACCAATTCAAACTTCAAGTGTGAGTGCATGACAAAGAGACTCAGAAAAAAGGGAATGGCATCGACCATTCATGATGTGGCCGCATTGGCGGGCACATCAATTATGACTGTTTCGCGAGTGGTCAATGGCAAAAAAAATGTCAGCAAAGCCATGCGCGATGTCGTGATGAAAGCAGTGGAAGAATTGAACTATCGACCCAATCCCGCCGCACGGTCGCTCGCGGGCGCTTATGAATCACGCGTCGCATTGGTGTATTCCAATCCTAGCTCAACCTACTTGGGTGAATTGCTGCTTGGTGCACTATCCGGCGCTGGCAAGTCCGGCACGCATATCATGTTGGAATCATGGCATGACATTACCGCCGCCAACGAACGTGTAGCAGCAGCAAAGTTGGCGAAAAGCGTTGAAGGCGTAGTGCTTCCTTCACCGCTATGCGAATCAAAAGCGATCGTTGCAGAATTGACCGCTGCAGATATTCCTATCGTTGCCATTGGTCCGGGCTTATATCAGGAGCCACTTTCTTGTGTTCGCATAGACGACTTTCGTGCTGCATTCGAATTGACTTCATACCTGATCAAATTAGGTCACACACAGATAGGTTTTATTACTGGACATCCCTTTCAAAGTGTCAGTGGTCGTCGCTTGGCGGGTTATAAAGCCGCTTTGGTTGAATCAGGAATTAACATTGATAATTCAATGATCAAACAAGGTTACTTTACGTATCAGTCTGGCCTGGATGCCACTCAAAGTCTATTGACTGGCAAGAATCCACCAACGGCAATCTTTGCCAGTAATGACGACATGGCAACTGCAGCCATCAATGTTGCACATCGTCGTGGAATAGATGTACCAAAAGATCTGTCGATTGTTGGTTTTGATGACTTACCAACTGCAGTCAGTGTATGGCCGGAGTTA
>JAICKZ010000079.1 GCA_025927665.1 Steroidobacteraceae bacterium
ACTGTTAGTCTTTAGCGACGAACTTAACTTCAATACACCCTTGATGAGGAGATGCTTCAGCCGCCAAATAATAACGCTCACCTGCATGCACCGTGACGTTCAACTCATGTCGTGACAGCTTTTCGCTGGCAGGAACACGGCAGTCCACCAGCAAGCGATGCTTGCCACTGCCTACATCGGCGGCATTTTGCCAAAATTTAAGCGCCGTGCCATCGACGCTGCGCAGTGTAACGGTTACCGGTAATCCTGCTGTGACGCGATAATCACCACTGATATGCGCCACCGCATCGGGTTGAGTTTCACCGCTTTCTGCCAAATTGACCGTGGCGCAGCCGCTACATAACAAAGTCGCTATCACGGCGCTGTACAGCATTTTCATTTGATTTCTCGACAGAAACTTAAGATAAGCATTCTATCGTGAGCAGAAGCAATGCGTGTTACAAGTTATAAAGGCAATCAGCTGTTACCGTCATTGCAGCGGCAACAGCAAAGCTATATTCAGTTCCAATCTCCACCGCCCATATCACCGCCAAAATCGCTACCACCGGAACCCGAATCCCAGGATGAATCGCTCAACCCGAAATCACTGCCGCCCATGTCATGATTGACATCGGTATTAAAATTGTTATCTGCTGTATGACCATGACCGGCGTCGTGACCATCGATTAGACGATCGGCCAAGGCTTCGCCCGCAACCATACCTGCACCCAACGCTGCGCCAGTCGCAAGGCCACCCAGAATACCACTTCCCATCCCGCCACCTTGACCGTACCCGGGACCATATCCAGGTCCGTAGTTGGGACCATATGCTGGTGGGACATTACCAAACGCAGAAGGCTGCGCCTGCATCGCTGCACGTTGACGTAACGAACGTACAAACAATATTGCGCTTAAGATTAATAAGCCGAACATGATCATCAAACCCCATGGCAAGCCATCACTGTGCTGGCCATTCATGCGCCCTGGCTGTGAGTTATATAACTGTGCTTGCAGTGCCTGTACTGCTGAAGGTTTTGCAAATTGCAAGGTAGGACTCAGTTGCTTCGCAATCGCTAATTCCTGGCGCGCTTGATCAAGCTTACCCGTGCGAGCCAGCAGCTCCGCTTCGATAAAATGTGCCTGCCCACTATTTGGGTGATCGCGCAGCACTTGATCCATCATGGCCAGTGCTTCACTCATATGACCTGACTTGGCGGCTTCATACACTTGATGCACGGTAACATCTGCAGCCAGCGCGACTTGCTGCATCAGCAACAGCGAAACACCGATCACCATCAATCGAAAAAATTGTTTAAGCATAAATCCTCCAGAGTGCCGATAATGGGGTTCGCGATTAGACTTTTCAAGTCACCTAGTAACTATTGACCTGGTAGCATTGATTAAATTCGACACTATTGACGCAGCGACATTATCTCTTATGAAGATGTCATCTTGATTTAATTTGCATTGCCCGCTGCATCAGTTACTAATTCGTAATGCAACATAGCAGGAAATGGATCGTAAAAATGATGTAGCAGCTGTTTCCACTTTTGATACTGTGGGTGATTGTAGATCCAATTTCATGGTCTTCCACACTGCGCCACTTTACCAATAAGGCGTACTGTCCTTCGCGTTCAATGCAACGTTACAACTCATGTGACACATATCCTGGCATCGATGAACTAATTTTTTGCGCTTGCAAGAAGACCACTTCAAATTCCTGATGTCGACCGGACAGAACTTGCAATGATGCGATTTCGAGAATCATGATGTCGCCAGTCAAATCAGGGCATTGAGCATAATGTGTCGCACCATCATAATCAGGTTACGTGGTAATCCATCCATGAATATGTGGCTTGTCATTCAAGTGATATATACTGATGAAGTACACAACTTCCATATGGAGAACATAATGAAAAGATCGGTTGGGCTATTTTTGATAATGGTGATTTCAGTTGGGCAAGCTAAAGCAATGGAAGGCACGTTCGATCGTAGCGCTGAGGTCGCAAAATATATTGACCAGATCAACAATACTCCGACACAAAAGGAAATGATCGAAGTAGCCAAACCCATTTATGTATCCGGCATTAGCGATGAAAAACTGGCTCAAGCACTTGGTGAACGCCTACTTAAAGACCTGCCAATAATCGACAGCTCACGAACCGAATCGCAATATGGCATGTGGATGGTGAAGGCATTGAGCTCCACCGGCACTGAATATGCTCGGCAGACTATTGATATAGTGCGGCACAAGACCCATGTTCATCGTCTTATTGGCACCTGCAATAACACACTGACCCAAATTGACTGGGAACGGCACAAAAATGAAATCATGGCGAGTCGCAAAAACTTCTCCGAAGGCGGCAACATGAGAGTGGCCCAACTGCTTAATCTGTTACAAGATCCTAACTTCTCTTACAAAGAGAATGGTGCCTTCCGCATGAGTTGGGAGAAGATGCTTGATCCAAGTTTAATGGAGGAAATCGCCAAGCAACTACAAGCCTTCGTTGATAAAAAAGGTATTTCCGGTGGCCCGGCAGAAAATTCAGTGATGGGTAATTTTGCCAAGCTGTTGGGATATTCAAAAGATGAGAAATATAGACCTTTACTACTTGCGCTTTATAAATCGGACGCTGCCACTGCGGTAAAAAGTCAGGCGAATAAGGCCATTCATAATCTTTAAAATAAGTTAGCAAAAGACGGACCATATCATTTGCATACCAAGTAGAGAGAACCCGGTGATGCAAGCATTGATGTTGGCAACTCAGCAGGAAAGAATCCTATGTCGCCATACATCTTAAGGGCGATGTGGTTATTTGGATCCACCCACAACCCCACAGGATGAAAATTCCTGTGGGTTGCGATATTTAATAGGTTCATTACCAGCGCCTTACCATAGCCCTTACCTCTCGACTCAGGTGCCACAATAATTTTTGATATATGTCCGCGTCCATCGGACTTTTGCGTTAACTGACCAAACGCAACTAACGAGTGATCAATCTCCATGCTAAATGATGTATCGGATGAGAAGTTGATATCACTGGATAGCGTGTTCAATTGCAATGGATACTTTAACGCTGCGCCGGCCCAATATAAGCAATCGCGCGGAGATTGAATCCACGACGCAATAATTTCCAAATCATTTGCAAGCGCAGGTCGAAGCATGGATGAAGATGCTGAGATGAATTCTTAGCTCATGAAGGACTACGAATCACTCCAACTTACGACAGATAACGTAGATCATATACCCACAGAAGCCATTGGGTGCATACCTGCCATCGGCGCAAGCAAGAATAATGAAATCAACGCTATCACCACAAACAGTATCGACACCGCAAATCCGCGTAGGTAAGTCGTGTTTAACACCATCGCATAAATGGCTGGGACTATTAGTAGGCTTGCGATGCCCGCCAATATTGGACGATGAATAAATACTTGTAGCACTGCCGATACAGCCGATTGTAATAGTAACGCAAACAGTGCATATCCAAAGCTGGTGTTCTTTGCACCTACGATGCGCGCAGCAATCATGACCGGAAATACCGTGATGGCAGCAAGTATCAAAAGAAATAAAAGCAGAGTAAGCATGGTTATACCTATTTTTAATATTTATAGACTGGGCCAATCCAGTTTTAATATTTCCAGCGCTCATATTCTGAATGCTGGTCAGACCCAGTACAACAACCTTATCAGAAGTGATAGAAAATTACTTACTCAAGCAGGCTGTGTTTCTGAAGAAAGCACTGCGCCAGACTGTCTATTTTGCTCTACCAGGTCGCGCGACATTCGAATGCGATCATAAGCTTCTGGTATCTCCGCTTCAAAACAAAGACGTCGCAGTGGTTGCTCAACGCGGTGAAGCACATGCGCACCACGATCACCATGTTCTCTAAGAAGGATGTAAGCCAACTCATCCATCGCTTCAATCAACTCAATCACGGTTCGGGATGACATGCGCGGATGCTTAACTGTTTTGGATGAATTGAGTCGCATCAATTCAAGTAATTCTTCCAAGATATCTCTATCTGAACGTTTTTCTTTTTTCACACCTTTATCATGCGTTTTTAAAATCGAATTGACTTGTTCTTCAAGCTTGGGCCACCACATGTTGAATACACTTTCCAGAACATTGGGTTCAAGCCGCGAGTCACCCGCTGCCCCATTGATGGTGGTAATCAGCTTTTTGAAATCATCACGTGCGAACCGCGTTGCCTGAAAACTTGTCAACGGTCCTTTCACATCTGATGGCTCAAGATCAAACAACAAGGTGCATACATGACTGCTTTCGATACTTTTTGACAACGCACCTGCTTCAAAAAGTATCCAAGGCTTTTCGGTGTTATCGCGTGTCAAACACACGATACCAATGTCTGAAGTCCCCAACTCCTTGGCGATCTCGGTACTCCACTTTGCACCTTTCTCAATGTCTTCAGGCGTGAAGTAAGGCTTCACGTATTGAAGCGCGGATGGCAACCATGCTCTTAATGCATCGCCTAATTTGCGACTTAATTCTCCGCTCCAACTGATAAATACTTTTGTCGACATACTCATCACCATTCGTTTACGCAATTCAAGTCTGTTCATGCACCCTTCCATCATGATGACCGCAATATTGTTTCACTGGATGGATATCCAGTCATTTCGGGAAATACGCTTGGCAAGGTATTTTGCGGCAATTAATGAGAAAAATTAATTTTTCTTCTTAGATTAATTTTGCTAACGACAAAATTGCTTACATTACTTGGCACGTCGGCCTACAACGATATCAATCGTTTCAGAGTTCGGATCGAACATGATTTGTGCCTCGTTGCGTTCAAGTTGTCGCAACACATGATTCACTTTCTGCTCCAGCGAAAATTGATGATCGCCATAGTCGGTGCCTTCACGCAGAACAAATGCCTCAATCACTCCACGTAATGCATCAGCAGATAATTCAGCGTGAGGTATTGCGATGGGTTCCTGTGGAGTTTCGTCTTGGTAAAGATTGGGCATGATGTTGAAGTGAAGAATGTGATAGACACCTTGAGCTGAGCGAGATCATCGTAGTTGGGTTGCAACCCAGCACATGCGTTTCCTGACTGCTAGGTCTCGACCCAGCCTACAGACCTTGTACGTTGGTTTACGTCCTCCTGTAATGCAACCAGTGTCATTCGAATACGCCAAAGGTTTCAATGTATGTTAGGGACCCATCTTCACTAACCCTATAGTTTATGCCACAACCGGCATTTATCAACTCAATGTCATTTGTATCAGTTCGGCGCCACATCTCTCCGTGGAAAATAGGAACATCTGGCTTTTGAGATACGCCATCGCTGAAATATCTATCTAATGGACAAGAAGTGGTTTTGCTAGCTTCCACAATTTTTTTTGCAATTATGGCGTCGATGCTTGAATGTATTTCTATTGGCCTTATAGCTCCACTCAACCAAAGGAACCGTTGCGTATATTTTTCACATGCCCACTCGTATACTGAAAGTCTGTCACACCGCACTGTGTCATAAAGAAAAGTATCTACGTCAACGTTATATGGTTTGAACACAACATTTCCGAAAATTCTTGGCATTTCTTTGAAAGCAGAAATGGCGATAACTTCATGATCACTAGGAACAAGTTTCTTAGCTGCAAGCTGCAAATATTTCTTCTCTTTGTTCGACATCCGGTATTCCGGCAAAACAATAATTTCACCGACTGCTAAGTTGGCAATAAAAATCATCAGAATTGTTACGGCAGTGATCTTTATCAGCACGAAGGACATCGCTGTGTAATTTCAGTTCGATCAACCTCACCCACACTTACTATCGCCACAATTCAAACACGTCATGCAGCCATCCATCATAATGACGGCAGTGTTATTGCATTTGGCGCACATTTGCGCGCCATCGGGGAATAAACTTTTGGCAAAGGCATCGGTTTGTTTGTTGCGTGCTTCGAATTCGGCTTTCTTTTCTTCGATCAACTTTTTGCGATGTTCATCCATCTCGGTTTTTTTCAAGAGTCCGATGAACTGCAAGTGACGTTCAATCACATGACCTAACTCAGCAATAATGGATGGCATAAAGCGACCACCGGTTTGCCAGTAGCCACCGCGTGGATCGAACACGCCTTTCATTTCATCGACCAAGAAAGTGACGTCGCCACCTTTGCGGAACACGGCTGAAATAATACGTGTGAGTGCGACGATCCATTGAAAGTGATCGAGGTTCTTGGTGTTGATGAAAATCTCGAATGGGCGACGTTGTTCGTGCGGCGTGCCTTCATTCAACAACATGTCGTTGATGGTGACGTACATGGCATGATCGGACACGGGTGTTTTGATTTTGTACGTTGAGCCGATCAACATATCGGGACGCTCGAGTTTTTCGTGCATCCACACTACATTGTCTTCTTGCCTGACGACAGGCACAGGCTTTTCTGCTGCGGCTTTTGCGGCAGCGATGTCTTCGGGTTTTTCAACGCGATATTTGACAATCTTTTTGTCGATGGAAATTTTGCTCATGATTTAATCCTGTTATGCGTTTAATCATATGCATCAAGCCACTTAATGAATCCAGAGATTGTTTCTACTGGATTCCCGCCTGCGCGGGAATGACGAGAGCCATGTTCAATTACTACATTAAAATTTGCCGTAATAACCTTCTTTCAAGGCATCAAACAAGTTGGCGGCCGAATGCGATTCGCCATCGTATTGCACTTCTTCATCGCCTTTCAGTTTGACTTCGGTGCCATCTTCCAGCGTGAACACATACGTGGTGTTCTTTAAATCCTGCTCTTTAACCAATACACCTTGGAACGCTTCGGGATTGAAACGGAAAGTAGTGCAACCCTTCAAGCCTTGTTCATACGCGTACATGTAGATCTCTTTGAAATCTTCATACGGGTAATCGGTGGGTACATTGGCGGTTTTGGAAATGGATGAGTCCACCCACAATTGCGACGCCGCCTGAATGTCCACATGTTGCCGTGGCGTGACATCATCGGCAGTAGTGAAGTAATCGGGCAACATTTCGCCCGGTGTAGTGGATCCGGGCATGGCCTTGGGATTGACCATTTCACGATAAGCCAACAATTCAAACGAAAACACATCGACTTTTTCTTTGCTCTTCTTGCCTTCGCGAATCACATTGCGAAAGTAATGATGTGCAAACGAAGGCTCGATACCATTGGATGCGTTGTTGGCCAGTGATAGTGAAATCGTACCGGTGGGTGCAATCGAGCTATGATGCGTAAAACGCGCACCGACTTCCGCAAGTTCATCCACGAGTTCGGGCGCGGCTTCAGCAACGCGCTGCATGTAACGGCTATAGCGAGCGAGCAAAACACGGCCAGTGATTTTTTGTCCGACGCGCCAACCGTCTTTCACCATCTCGGGGCGTTTGCGTAACATTTCAGCGGTGACATCAAATTCTTCCAGCATGATGGGCGCGGGACCTTTTTCACGGGCGAGTTCCAGCGCAGCTTCCCAACCTGCAATTGCCATTTCACGCGATACATTTTGCGTGAAGGCCACCGACTTCTTTGAACCATACTTCATACATAACATGGTGATGGTGGAACCCAAACCTAAGAAGCCCATGCCATGACGTCGCTTACGTTGAATTTCATCACGCTGACCACCCAGCGGCAGTCCATTGATCTCTACAACATTGTCGAGCATGCGCGTAAATACTTTGACGACTTTGCGATACTCTTCCCAATCGAAACGTGCATCTTCAGTAAAAGGATCGATGACAAACTTGGTGAGGTTCAACGATCCAAGCAGGCACGAACCATACGGAGGTAACGGTTGTTCGCCACAAGGATTGGTGGCACGAATGTTTTCGCACCACCAGTTGTTATTCATTTCATTGACGCGATCAATCAACACAAAACCGGGCTCTGCGAAGTCATAAGTGGACGTCATGATGATGTCCCACAAACGCTTTGCGGGAATGGTCTTGAAGATGCGGCAACACACCAAGCCTTCCTCGTTAGTGACATAGCCATCCGTAATCGGCCATTCTCGCCAGATAAATTTACTGGTGTCACTCATGTCAGTTTCTTCGGCTTCTTTTAGCGAAACAGGAAACGCTGGATGCCAATCACCATTGTTTTTTACTGCATGCATGAATTCATCGGTGATCAACAACGACAAATTGAATTGACGCAAACGACCGGCTTCGCGCTTGGCGCGCACGAAATCAATGACATCGGGATGACCAACATCGAAGGTACCCATTTGTGCGCCACGACGACCACCGGCCGAAGAAACGGTGAAACACATCTTGTCGTAGATATCCATGAAGGACAGCGGGCCAGACGTATACGAACCCGCACCAGACACGTAAGCACCGCGTGGACGCAGTGTGGAAAATTCATAACCAATGCCGCAGCCGGCTTTCAGAGTCAGACCAGCCTCATGCACCTTGTTAAGAATGTCATCCATGGAGTCACGAATGATTCCCGAGACGGTGCAATTGATTGTAGAAGTTGCAGGTTTATGTTGTTGCGCGCCGGCGTTGGACATGATGCGAC
The DNA here is from genome assembly GCA_025927665.1 of Steroidobacteraceae bacterium. Taxonomy (GTDB): domain Bacteria; phylum Pseudomonadota; class Gammaproteobacteria; order Steroidobacterales; family Steroidobacteraceae; genus CAILZL01. The sequence goes on from JAICKZ010000079.1 coordinate 8,491, forward strand.
CAGCGGGAATACAGCCTTTGCGCAAGGCCCATACAAATTGATCGAACCAATGGTCGCGAACTTCAGGCGCTTCGACATCGGCAAGCGCGCGCGCAACGCGGCGATAAGTATCATCCATGCTGTTGTCGATTGCCGAACCATCTTTGGCAATCAAACGGTATTTCTTTTCCCAAATATCGAGGGAGGCTTCTTGGAATGCAATGCTGTTGACGTCCATAGGTTCAAGCTTAATGGCTGTCTTCATGAAATGATCTCAGGCGAATAGTTTGGCTAAGCAAACTTATTTATACGATATACATAGGACTGATGCGTTAGTCACATCCGGCCTACTCCCCTGACGATCTGTGCATAAGAGGTTGTGCTTTTGAGATACTTGTGCAACCTGCTCACACACAAGATGTTGTGTCAGGTCGAAAGACTATTCTTGTTGAGTAAGTCGCGTCAAGACTTCTTACGATATTATGACGTATAGATTTTTCCTATTTAAATCATTTAGATGAGTAATTTTGCGCCGAATTAATACCCAAAATTTTCAGTGTTATTCTTACAAAACGCTCTAAAACATAAACCACAATATCTTGTGTTTGTTAGATACAGCTTTTCCACCCGGTTTCAACTGCTTATTCACAGCAAATTCACACCTCGTTGAATTCCTACCAATATGTTTTGTTCGGTATTAAATGTGTGTCATACCACCGCGTACTTCTCGGGCATGGCTAGAATCGCAACCACTCGCGCCGATAAACGTGCGCTGCAGAATATATTTGACTTACGGCGCTTAATGTTCGAATTGTTGCCAGAGGTGTTGTGTACATGATACGTGTGTGTGTTCGTGCTGGGCTGACGGCCTTTCTATTGACCCTTGTAGGCTGGTCGATCGCGATGGCGCAGTTGCCGGCTAAAGTAGGCGAAACACCTTTGCCTTCACTGGCGCCCATCATTAAGCGCACTTCTGCCGCTGTGGTGGGCATTGCTGTTCGCGGCACGGTACAAAATCAAAACAACAACCCGCTATTCCAAGATCCCTTCTTTAAACGATTTTTCGATATTCCAGAAACTCAACAACAATTTCAAGCTTCGGGTTCCGGCGTTATTGTTGATGCACAGCAAGGTTACATCGTCACCAATGCACACGTGGTCGAGAATGCCAAGGACATCACTGTGACATTGGTCGATGGTCGTGAATTGAAAAATACACAGGTCAAAGGCGTGGATAGCGCCTCGGACATTGCAGTGCTGCAAGTCAAAAGTAGTAATCTCACCGCACTTACGATGGCGGATTCCAGCAAAGTCCAAGTAGGTGACTTTGTGATTGCCATTGGCAATCCGTTTGGCCTGGAGCATACCGTGACTTCAGGAATTATCAGTGCATTGGGTCGTGGCGGCATCAGTCAGGATGGCTATGAAGATTTTATTCAAACCGATGCGGCGATTAATCCTGGCAACTCCGGTGGTGCGCTGCTCGATCTTAATGGTCAATTGGTCGGCATTAACTCCGCCATCATTTCCAACACCGGCAGCAACGCGGGAATTGGTTTTGCCATTCCGTCCAACATGGTCAAAGCAGTCATGGAGCAGTTGGTAAAGTACGGCAAGGTGCAACGTGGCGAACTGGGTATTCGCATGACGCCGCTCGGCTCGGAAGTGGCTGACAATATCGGTGCGGAAGGCGCAGATAGTGCCCTGGTCTCCGAAGTCATTGAAGGATCGCCAGCGGAAAAAGCCGGTTTGAAACCCGGCGATGTGATTACCAGCATCAACGGCAAACCGGTCAAATCCGTTCGTGCAGTACGCAATGCCATTGGTCTGTTACGTGTTGGTGAAACTGCTGAGATCGGTGTGTTACGTGATGGCAAACCACGCAAAGTCACAACCAGTATTGGTGCACGTGGTGACAATGCGCAATCGGCCAACGGGATGCATCAAGGCCTCGCCGGTGCTGAATTCGCCGATGCAAGCGGTGAAGGTGTATTGGTCACTGCGGTAGCCGACGGTAGCAATGCCGCCAACAACGGGTTACTTCGCAATGATCTAGTGATTGCCATTGGTTCGCGACGCATCACCAGCATAAAACAACTGCGTGAAGCAGTGAAAGGCAGCAATTCGTTCTTGATGACCATTCAACGTGGCAATCGGCAAATCGCAGCGATTATTCGTTAATACTTGGTCAGTGATGAAGATCTGGCGCGCATCTTTGCACAAGCGCGCCCGATTTGATCAAAGCAGACACTGACTCATCACCAGCATTAGTTCTTTGACTTGGACTGCCACACTTCCATCAAGTCGGGCGAACCTTGTGCGCGAATTCCATTGTCGGTCAGAATTTCTTCGGTTGCAGCCAATAATTCTTTGCGATTAAAAACCAACGCAGGCCACATACGTGGTTCTAACTGCAGATTGATATAGTCATCCTGCGCATCACGCAGCAACGACACTAAATGTTTGAGGCTGCGCACTGGCGTGCCATTGAGTGAATACACCACACTGGCCTGTGGATTGTCATACCCTTTGGCTAGTTTGTCCGGAAATAAAGGTGACGAAATGATCACCAGTTCTTCACGCGCATCGGTGGGCGCATCTCCATATTGCGTTATCAACGGACTGCCAAAGAAGAACAGATTGATGTTCTTGCCCAACGAAGAGATGTACTGTCGCGTGGCTTTGGAAAATACCAGCGGTCCGTAAATAAAATAAGGTGGATAACTGCCTTTGAGATCAGGTATCAAGTACGGTCGATTAGTGGACACTGGCACATCAACATTCATTGATTTGCCATTGCGCATAATCGTCATACTCACTTTGTCACTCTTTGTGATCTGTTGTACACGGTAGGAAAAATTCACGCGAATGTTGCTGCTTAGAATAATCATGCCTTGATCATCGATGGGTGTATCACCGATTCGAGTGATCACATCCCATTCATGTAATGGAGTGTCGGTAGCTTTGCCGTAGGGACGATGCACGACAATTCCATGAATCGATGGATCGATTTTTAGATAACTGCGCAACGAAGCATTCTCCAACGTTTGCAAGTCGTCATATAACGCAGGCTTGCCATCGTAGTGACC
>JAICKZ010000175.1 GCA_025927665.1 Steroidobacteraceae bacterium
GCCAGAATCACCGTGGGCTGACCGTTGTGATTCATCGCTGCAGCGTATGCATTAAATACTTTTTGCGAATCATGACCGCCACGATTCAAATGCCAGATGTCATCGTCAGACATGTTGGCCACCATTTCTTTCAGCTCTGGATACTTGCCGAAGAAATGTTCACGAGTATACGCACCGCCCTTGGCTTTGAAATTTTGATACTCGCCATCAACGCATTCTTCCATCACGCGACGCAATAAACCTTTGGTGTCTTTTGCCAACAATGCGTCCCAACGCGAGCCCCATACTACTTTGATAACATTCCAGCCGGCACCGAGGAACGCGGCTTCGAGTTCTTGAATGATCTTGCCGTTGCCACGCACTGGCCCATCCAAACGTTGCAGATTGCAATTGATGACAAACACCAAATTGTCCAAGCCTTCGCGTACCGGCATGGTGAGCGCACCCATGGATTCGGGTTCGTCCATTTCGCCATCACCAAGGAACGCCCATACTTTGCGATCGGTTGTTGGCACGATGCCGCGATTTTCGAGATAACGTTGGAAGCGTGCCTGATAGATGGCCATCATTGGGCCCAAGCCCATCGACACTGTCGGAAATTGCCAGAACTCCGGCATTAACTTGGGATGTGGATAAGAACTTAATCCCTGTTTGCTTTGCACTTCTTTGCGGAAGTATTTGAGATTCTCTTCGGTTAATCGACCTTCCAAATAAGCGCGTGCGTAAATACCCGGTGATGCATGACCTTGTACGAATATCATGTCACCAGGATGCGTGTCTGAGGCGGCACGCCAAAAATGATTGAATCCCACTTCATATAAAGTGGCAGCGGATGCATACGTTGCAATATGGCCACCATATTCAGAACTTTCGCGATTACCTTTGACGACAGTCGCCATCGCATTCCAGCGAATGTAAGCTTCGATACGACGTTCCAAGGCGCGATCGCCGGGATATTCTTTCTCTTGACCAACTGCAATGCTATTGACATACCCAGTGTTGGGCATAAACGGCAGGTACGCACCCGAACGGCGCGTGTGCTCAACTAATTGTTCCAACAAGTAATGCGCGCGCTCCGCGCCATGCACCTTGATAACCGCATCAAGCGATTCCAGCCATTCCTGGGTTTCTAATGGATCAACATCTGTAAACTTGGGGTTGTCTGTCATCAGACTGTACTCGGCACCGTAATTCGGGACGCGTATGATCGTGGTTTGAGGCCACAGGGTCAAGAAACGATGAGTTTAAATATCCAGAGTATAGTAACCACTGCATTCGACCAAACCAACCAGCATTAAGACATCACCATATTCCATGAGTCCAGTCACTTTGACCTTGCGTCGTCCCGATGATTTTCACGTGCACTTGCGTGATGGTATGCACATGTCTGCAGCGCTGGCGTTTACGGCAAGGCAATTCGCCCGCGCCTTGGTGATGCCCAATCTCAAGCCACCGATAACGACAACAGCACTGGCGTTGGAATATCGGCAGCGAATCGTCAATGCCTTGCCTGTCAATTCAAAGTTCGAGCCTTTGATGACTTTATACTTGACCAACAATACCTCTGCAGATGAGATCATCAAAGCCAAAGCCAGTGGACAAATCGTGGGATGTAAGCTTTATCCGGCCGGTGCAACCACACATTCCGATGCGGGCGTCACATCGATTGAAAAGATTTATCCCGCATTGGAAGCAATGCAGAAGGTCGGATTAATACTGCAAGTACATGGTGAAGTCACTGACATGGAGGTGGACGTGTTTGACCGTGAAACCGCTTTCATTGATCAAGTGCTTGCGCCAGTAACGATGCGCTTTCCGCAATTGCGCATTGTGTTTGAACACATCACCACCAAACGCGCAGTGGAATTTGTCAGGAGCGCACGTCAAGGTGTCGCAGCAACCATCACTCCCCAACACTTACTGCATAATCGCAATGCAATCTTTCAAGGCGGTATTCGACCGCATTATTATTGCTTGCCAATATTAAAACGCGAAGCAGATCGTCAAGCTTTGTTAAGTGCGGCAACCAGCGACAATGCACGCTTCTTTTTAGGTACTGACAGTGCGCCTCATGCAAAACATGCCAAGGAAAATTCTTGCGGCTGTGCTGGTATGTTCTCTGCGCATGCGGCGTTGGAATTGTATGCAGAAGCATTTGAATCAGCAGGTCAGTTGAATCGGCTTGAAGCATTTGCCTCTGAGCGCGGTGCGGACTTTTATCAATTGCCACGCAATAGTGGCAGCGTGGTGTTGGAACGAATCAGCTGGGCACCTCCAGCAACCTACAATTTTGGTCATGATCAACTGACTCCGATGCGTGCGATGGAAACCATTCAATGGAAGTTATGTGAGACACAAGCATGAACAACGAAAACAAATTACTCATGTCGCAACGGTTTCGCGGCTTTATGCCAGTCGTGATAGATGTCGAAACGGGAGGTTTCAATCCCAATACTGATGCATTGCTGGAAATCGCTGGCGTTGCATTGGTAATGCAACCGGATGGTTCGATTTTGCGCGGCGAAACCTGGCGTTATCATGTACAACCTTTTCCTGGCGCCAATCTTGAAGCCGCTTCATTGGCGGTGAATGGCATTACCGATCCTTTTCATCCCTTACGACCCGCATTGCCAGAAAAAGATGCGTTGACAAAATTGTTTGCCGACATCCGCCGTGTCGTTAAAGAAAACAATTGCAATCGCGCTGTACTGGTAGGTCACAACGCTTACTTTGACTTGAATTTTTTGAATGCTGCCGTGATTCGCTGCGACATCAAACGCAATCCTTTTCATCCCTTTTCCTGCTTTGACACAGTGACGTTATCAGGTGTTGCCTTTGGTCAAACCGTGTTGGCCAAGGCCGCAACGGCAGCGGGCCTTGAATGGAACTCAAGCGAGGCGCATTCAGCTGCCTATGACGCAGAACTAACAGCGGATTTGTTTTGTATCATATGCAACAAATTTCGCGGTTTATACCAAACGCATTTAAACGAGCCCGCATCGTGGTCACAAGGACTATGATCTGAAAGCAGCGATTGAACCTGTCTATCACTGCCCTATTCTCTCTTGCTTCGATTTGAACTAACAACTTAAGGGATAACAAATGAATCCACTCACGTCTGTTCTGGGCTCGATCATCACTGGCGTCGTATTGGTGATCGCGGTAATTTTAATTTCAGGTCATGCCGGCGACTTGACTGGTTTGCATATTGATCGTTGGCTGCACATTGTCTCTGGCGTTACTTGGATCGGTTTGCTGTATTACTTCAATGTCGTGCATGTGCCGGGCATAGCAGCGGGTGCTGCCGACACGGGTGGTCCTGGTAATGCTGGCATTGCCAAGTACATTGCACCTCGCGCATTGTTATGGTTTCGATGGGCGGCCGTCGCCACTTGGGTCACAGGCGCGTATTACTTGTTCAGTGGTTATGGCGAAGGCTTCGCTGGCTTGCACAATGCTTTCTCGTTACGGCCCGGCTTTCGCATGATTGGTATCGGTGCATGGCTTGGCACCATCATGTTATTCAATGTATGGGTTTTCATTTGGCCAAATCAGAAAAAGGTTTTGGGTCTGGTGCCTGCGACTGATGCAGAAAAAGCCAAGGCACGTAAAGTGGCTTTTATGGCATCACGCACCAACTTTGTGTTGTCACTGCCGGTGATATTGTGCATGGGTGGTCAAATGCATGGCTTGGCATTCTGATCGGCAATTTTTAGTGATTCAATAAAAAAGGCGCATCACTGAATGCGCCTTTTGTTTTAGATGTTGAGGGCGATGATGAATGACAACTCAACAATCTCACATCATAAGAAACTGAATTAATTTCATGCAGCGACTTGTTCATATGAAAACTGCGGCGCATCAGCACGAGTAAATGCATGCCCGTACCAACAACGCTAGTTCTTTGTCTCACTCAGTACTTTCTGCAATTCACCATTCTTATACATCTCTACAACAATGTCGCAACCACCGACCAACTCGCCATTGACATAGAGTTGTGGATACGTTGGCCAGTTGGAATACTGTTTCAACGCCTCACGCAATTCAGGATCTTCAAAAATATTCACGGAATCAAACTTCGCACCCACGGCATTCAGTGCCTTGACGACGGTCGCTGAAAAACCGCATTGCGGAAAATCAGGCGTGCCCTTCATGTACAACATCACTGGATGACTGCTCAGCTGGGTCTTAATGCGTTCTACTACGTCCACGGGACTTACCTCACTTAATTTGATGCATTGAATTATGGGGACTGCTGGCCTATTCTTCAATGATCGTAGGAACTGATTACATTCATTCATGCAAAATTTGCTCAATCCGGCTGACATAAATCACCAAGAAGTGGTGCAACAAGTCGCGGCAGCGTTGACTGAGGATGTGGGCAGCGGCGATTTGACAGCCTCATTGATATCGGCCAACACTCGTGCCAAAGCCACCGTCATCACCCGCGAAGCCGCCATTCTCTGTGGCACTGCATGGTTTGATGAAGTGTTCAGACAACTGGATTCTTCTATTAATGTGCGCTGGCATTACAAAGATGGCGATTCGATTGCAGCAGATGCTCTGCTCTGTGAAATCGATGGATCGGCACGTGCGATGTTAACGGGCGAACGTACCGCACTTAATTTTTTGCAAATTTTGTCCGGCACCGCGACAGTCACGCATCAATACGCACAAGCAATTGCCCATACCGCATGCAAGGTATTGGATACACGCAAGACCTTGCCAGGTTTACGTCGCGCGCAAAAGTATGCGGTGTTGTGCGGCGGTGGAACCATTTATCGCATTGGTTTATTCGATGCCATTCTGATCAAGGAAAATCATATTACGGCTGCAGGTTCGATTGCGGCGGTTATTCAACAGTCGCGTGCCGTCGCTGGCAAACGCATGGTCGAGATCGAGGTTGAATCGTTGGACGAACTACAACAAGCGCTGCATCCTGATATTGATCGAATTCTGCTCGATAACTTTACAGTAAATGATTTACGCAAAGCAGTCGCATCACGCAATGCTTACACTCAGCATCGCATTGCACTCGAAGCATCCGGCAGCGTCGGGCTGGAAAATATTCGTGACATCGCCGATACCGGTGTGGACTTTATCAGTGTCGGTGCATTGACAAAACATGTTAGTGCTATTGATCTATCGATGCGCTTTCAATTTCTATAATTGAATCTATAACTTGAATTTGCAATCTTGAGATAGAAACAGCTGCTGATGGCCAGCGACAGGTAACTCAATCAACCTGTCGCTGATCATTTGTCCTTTATAACTGTGCCGCAACCGCTTCGTAATTGGCAAGCTTATTCAAAAAATTGTCAATAAAATCGGGCCGACGATTTCGATAATCAACATAGTATGCATGTTCCCACACATCCAGCGTCAGCAAGGCATTGCCGCCTGTTGCAACTGGCGAATCAGCATTAGAGGTCTTAGTGATTTTCAATTTTCCATCTTTACCTAACACCAACCAAGTCCATCCGGAACCGAACTGACCCACCGCTGCAGCTTTGAATGCTTCCTTGAATTTTTCAACGCCACCAAAATCCTCACCCAATTTTCTTTCCAACCTGGAAGGTATTTCACCACCGGTTGGTGATAACGAGCCCCAGAATTTAGTGTGATTCCACACTTGGCCCGCGTTATTGAATACCGCCGCCAAATCCGTATTGCCATCGGACAACTTGATCAACTCTTCCAACGACTTGTCTTGTAATGCTGCATTTTTTTCAACCAGCTCATTCAACTTGGTCACATAAGCAAGATGATGCTTGCCATGGTGTAGCTCAAGTGTTTCCTGACACATGCCGCGAGCTGCAAGCGCGTTGGTGGCAAATGGCAGTGGAGGTAAAGTAAACTTCATGGCTATTCTCCTAAATTAAAAAATAAAAAGCACAGATAAGCATAGCTATCAAATTTGCAATCCACAAACCTGATGATGAGTCCTGGATTCAAGGTCCTTCTACTTGATAACCCGCAGCGCGCAGCCGCTCCAACCCGCCATCCTTGCCAATCAATTCATAAACAGGACTCATCGCGATTGCAGACTGATGTTGATTCAATGCATCAGTAACCGCAGCAACCCAAGTCGCCTTGACTTGATCGCTCAGTTCTTTAACTCGATCCACACTCAACAATACCGCACGACATGCTGTTGCGCGTGTTTCATCATTCATTAGCTTGCGTAATTCATTGATATCACCTCGCGCCCAAGCATTTGCACGTTGCTTTAACACAGGGAGATCGGTTTCTAAAATTGAAATTGCTTCTGCAAAGCAGGCGACTTCATCTGCGCGAGGAACTTCACTCACTTGCTTGAGCACTTCGCGTGGTTCTGCCACTTTAATGGTCAAATTATGTACGGCGACATCGTAATGATCTGCGAGCTTCAACACGGTCTGTTGCACGTCGTTCTTTTCGCTTAGATCGTTGGCTTCGATGACATCACGATATAATTGTCCCGCTGCCACAATAGGTCGCAGTGTTTTTAGATCATTGTCGTGAATGCCATACGCCTGCACAATGGCGGCATAGCGTTTATACAGGTCATCGGGGAGCACATCCTTTAGCGTTTGTTTGTCAGGTAACTTCGAAAGTTTCTTGAATTGCAAATACAACGGCAATAATCCAAAGATAGAACCTTTAGGTCGAACATTCGTTTTACCAATGACTTGCTGCGACTGGGCAATGATATGTTCCACCTCATCGGATTGCCAAATCATCTTTTTTGGTAATGGTTGCAACGTTCCAAGAATCCATACCGCATGTTGGTCCTTTGATACTTTCCATAGCTGCGGTCCCGGCCAATGACCGGTCACGACGACTTCGTCCATCACATTGGATGATTCCAATGTGGTATTGACCGGCC
>JAICKZ010000344.1 GCA_025927665.1 Steroidobacteraceae bacterium
GATGACAAGAGGAAATCGCTATTGTTAGCGGATAAATTATATTTTCACGATTTTTTTTAAGATCGACAACGCAAAGTAAATAATCTGAAACAATTGTGCATTCTCTTCAATATTTGAAGAGTTGAATCAAAGAGTCAATGACAAACACATATTTTGATAAGGGAATATTTTCTTGCAACCTTGAAATCAAGTTGCTGCATGACATCTGTATCCCGTAACATTGCGGCAATGACAACTGAACTCAGGAATATCAGGAGAATTGATGAATAAGCCATTTATAATTGCTGCCCTCGTTCTGGCACTCGCCTCTTCTGCACACGCAGCCAATAGAACCGAATTCGATTCTGATTTTCACGTGGCGGCTAATCTCGGCCTCACTGCAGGCGGCGATTCCATCGCCAAGGTCAAGTTCACCAACGGCGACAATGTCTCTATTCACGGCGGTGGATTGATTCAACTGGGTGCTGGCGTGTACTACAAGCCCTCTTTGCCTATCAGCGCATTACTTACCATCAACTATCACTTCGATAGTGCCTACGCACGGAATGGAAACGTAAAATTTGAGCGTTGGCCCCTGGAATTGATTGGTTACTATCACATTAACGAGTCATGGCGGGTGGGCGCAGGTATTCGTCATGTGATGAATGCAAAACTAAAATTTGATATCGATAATGATCCTATTACCAACATCGATTATGCCGACACGAACAGTCCGGTGTTTGAAGCGGCGTGGGGTCAGCAATGGGGACGCAGCATTTTCTGGGTCGGCGTGCGTTATGTACACGAAACATTAAAGGTGCAGCGAATAGGTGATGCCTATGCGAATTTCACAGAGGACGGCTCGCATGTTGGACTGTTCGCTCGTTACGCGTATTGATCATCAACTCCTCGCCTTTCACGACCAATAAATTATTATAGGCTGATAGACTTATGAACCCCATCGCTTGGAGATGGGCGTACGATCACATCGTTTAACGCTCTGACTTAACAAACTCAACAAAGTCCCGTAGAAATTTTTGCAGCTGTGTTTTTACTTTGTCATCAACAAGAGCACCTTGTGTATTGAATAACTCGTCGGCATGCGACACCAACAACTTGGCACCAAACCATGGCCTGGTTTGCAAGGTACGCAACACCGGTAGCCATGCAATTTGCGCGAGTGTCGTACCAAATCCGCCTGTCGAAGCACCGGCAATTGCAAACGGTTTGTTGCCAAACACTTTATAAGAATCTGCGGGTGGTCGCGATAACCAATCAACAGCATTCTTCAATACACCAGGAATCGAGTTGTTATACTCCGGTGTCACCAGCAGCACGCCATCGGCTGCGATAATCTTGTTCTTCAAGGTTTGCACCGCCTCTGGAATACCTTGCTCCACTTCGACATCGCCATTGTACAAAGGAATGTTGTTGATAGAGCCAATCACAAGCGATGCATCCGCAGGCATTAACGATTGCGCCGCATGCAGTAACGCTGAGTTGAACGAATCACGACGCAAGCTGCCAGAAATTCCAACAATAGTAGTCATGACTTTTCCTTTAAATTAAAACGTAATCTCAAGTGCGAAAACGCAAACTCAGATACGCAAACAGTGCGCGGACACACTGTGGTTCGCCGCCAACCGGGCGACCTGCTCGATCCTTCGCATTCCATGCATACAAATCCAAATGTATCCATTGCTTAGCTTTACTGACAAAGCGTTGCAAAAATAGCGCTGCGGTGATCGAGCCAGAAAATCCTGATGCAGAAGCGTTATTCAAATCAGCTACTTTACTGGCAAGTTCATCATCATAACCAGACCACAGCGGCAACTGCCACATGGGATCGGATTCTTTCATGCTGACTTCCACAAGCTCGCGTGCCAAGATCGCATCGCGAGTAAACAGTGCTGGAACTTCGGGCCCTAATGCAACACGCGCCGCACCCGTCAACGTCGCCATATCAATCAATAACTCCGGTGCATCAACATCGGCCAATGCCAATGCATCACATAGAATTAGTCGACCTTCTGCATCAGTGTTACCCACTTCCACATGCAACCCAGCGCGC
>JAICKZ010000020.1 GCA_025927665.1 Steroidobacteraceae bacterium
CGGAAACCCTTCAAACGCACCGTCCGGCTGAGCTTCTGCAGCCGTTCGTCGACGGCCTTCTGAATGCGCTCAGCAGGCACCTGAACTTCCATCCGGCGCTCGAGCGTGCCGGTCGACTCTATCGAAACGTGCATTGATCAAAGACCTCTGTGGTTGAAGCACGGTGGCCGTCACTACGGTGGCCGTCACTACGGTGCCCACCGCCACGGCGATGGTGCGAAAGGAGGGACTCGAACCCTCACGGGGTTACCCACTGGAACCTAAATCCAGCGCGTCTACCAGTTCCGCCACTTTCGCAGCCGAGCACCCGGATCCGGGCGCACTGCCACGTCGGCCGACCGACGCAGCGGGGCGCGGAGTATACCTAAGGCAGGCTTGGATTCACCCTGTTTCTCTGCGCTGGGCTGCGCGGTTAGTTACCCACCCAGAAGCTGGACGGGTTGGCAGATCGCCGAGTGAAACTCAACGTCTCGAGATGATCTGACCACGAGATCCTAAGAAGTGGTGGGCCGTATAGGACTCGAACCTATAACCAACTGATTAAGAGTCAGCTGCTCTACCAATTGAGCTAACAGCCCACTTCTGAGAAGTGACTAGTGACTAGCGGATTGTGATTGGGCAGAACGCTACCCAACCTCTCCCACGGCGGACTTCTTTTGGCGGTCTCGGAGGATTTCTCTTCCTAGTCACTATCCGCCATCCGCTATCCCCTTGTAATGGGGTGGACGATGGGACTCGAACCCACGACGGCCGGAATCACAATCCGGGGCTCTACCAGCTGAGCTACGTCCACCATCGTGCCTTTTCTTCTCGTATTGATTGCATCCCACGAGGAGGATGCCATCAATTAAAAACCATTTATCGAAACATCAACTCCATTACCTTCAACTTCTCCTCCTGCGGTGCGCTGGCGCGCCCGGCAGGATTCGAACCTGCGACCCCCGGCTTAGAAGGCCGGTGCTCTATCCAACTGAGCTACGGGCGCAGCATGCAAACCTTGATCACCCATTGCGTGTTTTATTTTTCTTTTCCAATCCAAAGAAAAAGTAAAACAAAAAGAAAGGTTGGTCGGGGCAGCAGGATTTGAACCTGCGACCCTCTGCTCCCAAAGCAGATGCGCTACCAGACTGCGCCATGCCCCGCCAGCTAATCGTTACCTCAACGTGTGAGGAGTGACCCCCGCACGGGACGGCGAATCATACGGATCGAGCGGGTGATCGTCAATTTGAAATTCTAATCATTTCTCCGAAATTGCTGTATTCGCGAACGGTCAAAAACATGTTGCACGCACTACTTTGGCGAAGTCATGTTATCGGCGTCGCCAGCTCGTTCCTTGTGCCGCATCCTCCAGCAAAATTCCCTGTGCTGAAAGCTCATCACGAATACGATCGGATTCTTTCCAATCTTTGGATTTACGTGCCGCAATACGCTGCGCAATCAACTGGTCAATTTCCGCATCACTCAAGACCTTGCCTTCGCTATGCGAAGCGCTGCGGGCCGCTTTGGTGGAATAAGCCTCTGGGCCCCTCTTAGGCGCGGCTTTGCGCAAAAATACATCTGGCACTTGTTGTACCACACCAATGACTTTGGCGAGATAGACCATCTCTCCAGCAAGCTGCGACGCAAGCGTCATATTCTTCGCGGTTTTGGCAATATTAATTTCGCGCGCCAGTTGTTGTAATTCGGACAATGCCAGCGCAGTGTTGAAATCATCGTTCATTGCCGCTTCAAATTTATCGCTCGCACTACTGGCGGTGACCGTGGTCGGTAATTCCACACCGCGCAAGGCGAGATACAAACGCTCCAATGCTGCATCGGCTTGATCAAGACTCTCGACGGAATAATTTATCGGCGCACGATAATGACTGGAGAGCAGTAAGTATCGAATCACTTCAGCGTCACGCACCCAACCAAGCACTTCACGAATGGTAAAAAAGTTGCCTAATGATTTGGACATCTTTTCGTTATCGACACGTACAAATCCATTGTGCATCCAATAATTCACAAAAGGCTCATCGGTTGCGCAGCATGATTGCGCAATTTCATTTTCATGATGTGGAAAAACTAAATCCATACCGCCACCATGTATATCAAAATGCGGTCCTAAAATTTGTGTCGACATGGCTGAGCACTCGATATGCCAACCAGGACGACCCGGTCCCCATGGTGAATCCCAAGCGGGCTCGCCTTCCTTTGAACCTTTCCACAACACAAAATCCAGTGGATCGTGCTTGGCTTCGTTTATTTCGACGCGCGCACCTGCACGTAAATCTTCAAGTTTTCTACCAGAAAATTTGCCATAGTCTTTGAATTTATCGACCGCAAAATATACATCACCGTTTGGAGCTGGATAGGCATAGCCACGACGAACCAAGCGAGTGATGATGGATACAATTGCGGGAATGTATTCAGTTGCGCGCGGTTCAAGATCAGCACGCTCAACCCCCAACGCCGCATAATCGTCCCACATGGCACGGATAAAATGCGCCGTGAATTCCGCAATCGGCTGTTTGTTCTCCGCGGCACGGGCGATGATCTTGTCATCAATGTCCGTGATGTTACGCACGAAGGTAACTTGATAACCCTGTGAACGTAGATATTTGCGAACCATGTCAAACACAATCAACATACGTGCGTGACCAAGATGACAGTAGTCATACACCGTGATGCCGCAAGCGTACATGCGTACCGTTCCCGCGACCAACGGTTTGAATACTTCCTTCCGGCCAGACATCGAATTTAAAATTTGCAACATGTATCTTGAATTCCGCAATGATGATCAGTTGCTGGCCAAGGCACTGGCCGCAACGAGACGTGACCGAATTTTGTCTATTCCAATCATTGGCAGCAACGGCCCAAGCTCCGGACCATGTGTATGGCCAGTGATGGCAGCACGCAACGGCATGAATAAAGCAGGTCCCTTACGCGTCGTTGCGATCGATAATTCCTTGGCAAGCGCTTTGAATTCTAAACCGACACGCGGTAACAATTCGATAGCAACGGTAAAGAATGCCTTTCCCGCATCTTGAATAACAGTACGCACATCGTTTGAATATTCAAGTTGATCGGCAAAAACAACGGGTAACCATTGCCGCACATCTGCGGGTACTTCGACATTATTGCGCACACCGGCACTAAAGGTTACGCATTGCGCAACAGTCAACTCTGCAGGCAATTCAGGTTGTACCCATGAGAGAAATTCTTCAGCGGAAAGCTTCGCCACCGATTCTTTTTGCCAGTGACGCAACTGTATCTCATCGAATCGCGCTGGCGCGCGACCCAGGCGTGATGGATCAAACTCACTGATGCATGCAGCGCTATCAAGCCATACGTCATTCATCACAGAATGACCCAGGCGAATCAATTGATTGTTCAACGCAATGGGTAAAAAGCCACGTTCACGAAATTCATGCAAACTGGTTGAGCCGTGACGTTTTGATAGCGGTGAACCATCCATACCCAACATCATGGCCATATGACCGTATCGTGGCGTGGACAAGCCGAATGCTTCCATCAACATTAACTGTCGCGGCGTGTTGGTCAAGTGATCATCGCCACGCAACACCAGTGTGACACCCATCAACGCATCATCAATTGCATTGGAAAAAAAGAATGCACTGCTGCCATCAGCACGACGCACGATAAAATCACCAATATCATCAGAAAGAAATTTCTGCTCACCATGTACCACGTCGTCAAATTGAATGTGTTTACCAGCCGGCACACGAAAACGAATGGTGGGTTGCAGACCGCGTGCCTCGCGTTCGGCGCGCTGTGCATGGGCGAGATTGCGACAGGTTCCCAAGTAACGCGGTGGTTGACCTGCAGCAATTTGCATCTTGCGCGAAATGTTCAATTCGGCCTGCGAACAATAACAAGGATAAGTCAGGCCTTGTGCATCCAGCTTTGTCAACCATTCATTGTAAATATCATTTCTTTCGCTTTGTTTGTATGGAGCAGAAGCGCCACCTACATCGGGACCCTCTTCCCAGCTTAATCCCAACCAACGAAGATCCTGTAATAAAGCTTGAGTATGACGTTCTTCGCTGCGCGCAATATCGGTATCTTCAACCCTCAATATAAAACGGCCACCGTACTTGCGCGCCGCTAAAAAATTGAACAATGCCGTACGCGCGTTTCCCAAATGCAGTTGGCCCGTGGGGCTGGGTGCAAATCGCGTGACAATCGAAGCATCAAAAGCGTGAGTCATAGATCGTGATGTTAGCGGAAATCGTGACAATTTTGCCGATTTTTTACCTCAATGACATCTGAACAGCCCGCCAACTTTAACGTTGACTTCGGTTACACTCTGGCGATGACTATCATGTTCATTTCCGATTTGCACCTGAACGCCGCGCAGCCCGAGGTAATTACACAAGCCATACAATTTCTACGCACCGAAGCGCGACAGGCCGAGCATTTGTACATACTTGGCGACTTGTTTGAGTTCTGGATTGGCGATGATGACACCGATCCTGCTTACGTTCATATTCAAGATGAATTAAAAGCATTGACCGATAGTGGCGTACCTTGCAGTGTGATGCATGGCAATCGCGATTTTTTGTTGGGCAAGCGTTTCATGCAACGTACTGGTTGCAAGCTGATTGCCGATGGCACTGTCATTTCTTTGTATGATGAACCCGTGTTGTTATTGCATGGCGACACGCTATGCACTGATGATCGCAGCTATCAACGGTTGCGCCGCATTGTTCGCAATCCAATTATTCAGTGGCTATTTAAGCGGCTGTCATTGGCGCGACGCGAACGAATTGCCACCAAGATTCGAATGGGTAGTCAACGTCATACGCAGTCGGTTGCACCGATGATCATGGATGTCAACTCACATGCAGTAGCTAAAGCATTCAAGCGCTATGCGGTCAACAGTATGATTCACGGCCACACTCATCGACCAGCCATCCACACGCATCATTTATCCAATGGAGTAGATGCAACGCGCGTGGTATTGGGCGACTGGCACACGCAAGGCAGCGTCCTGCGTTGGTCTGCTTATGACAATTATGCGTTAGTCAGTTTGCCAAGAATGACGTGATGCTTGTGTATGTATTCACCTACAAATTCCACAAGCCTCAAAAGATCAGTCGAATTGTTCGCTCATTACAAAACTGGGAACGCCGAAACAGCCTTTAGCATCTAATGTGCAATGAATAATCAATCAACCAATGCACTGCCAAAACTGACACTGATCTGCAGTGATGACGAACTGGTGCAACATGCCGTTCAAGGCCATACGCAAGCTTTCGAATTGATCATGCGACGTTACAATCGATTGTTATTCCGCACCGCGCGTAGCATTTTAAAAAACGATACTGAAACCGAAGACGTGCTTCAAGAAGCCTATGTCAAAGCCTGGCGGGCATTAGGAAACTTCATGGCAGACTCCAAATTATCAACCTGGTTGGTGCGCATTGTGGTCAATGAATCACTGGGAAGATTGCGCAAACAAACCGCTCAGATTATCGGCCTAAACCAACACGCGGATTCCATTGCAAGTGATGACTCTGCAGCACAATCAGATCACCTGCAACCAGAGGTAACTGCGATCAGTGTGGAAATGCGCCGCATGCTTGAAAAACATATTGACTCATTGCCTGATGTATTTCGCACCGTGTTTGTACTGCGCGCAGTTGAAGAACTATCGGTAGAAGAAGTTGCCAGTGTGTTGAACATTCCCGAAGCCACGGTGCGTTCCAGGTTTTTTCGCGCCCGTGGATTACTGCGTGAAACACTGGCTCGCAATATCGACTTGGCGACTGCAGATGCGTTTGCATTTGACGGCTTACGTTGTGATCGCATTGCCGCATCGGTACTGCAACGGATTACTTCTGCGGATGGTGCCAGCTTCGAATCCAGAGCGCATGATCTATAGTCGACTGCTTCTTGTCCAAGGGCAGCACTAATGCTAATCGTAAAATAATAGTCCATCGTATTTGACGATGCCAGCATCACCAAATATTGCTTCTAATTAACACCGATGATTGCATAGTACCGCCGTGTTCAATTCTTGAGCGCCAGTATGTTCATTTCCATCATTTGGTTACCCGCTGCGTTATTCGCCGGACTATTTCAAGCTTGGCGTACGGCAGTCCAGCAACGACTGCGCTCGCAATTGACTGTTAGTGGCGCTGGTTTAGTGCGCTATCTGTATGGCGCACCGATAGCCTTGCTAATATTAACGTTGTACGCAACAGCACATCATCATTCGCTGCCATCACTTTCATTACCGTTTTTGGCTAATGCGCTGATCGGTGGTGTCGCGCAAATCATCGCAACGAACTTGTTGATCGCTGCATTTGGTTATGGCAATTTTGTCGTAGGCACTGCATTTTCAAAAACCGAGACGGTACAAGTCGCTGTATTTGCATGGCTTGTATTGCATGAAGCATTAACCTTGTACGTAATAATTGGAATTGTGCTCGGCGTAGTGGGAGTATTGATTCTATCGTTGGGTGGTAAAAAGATTACATTGCAACAACTGGGCGCAGCGTTGAAACAACGCGTCGCCATATTTGGATTGAGTGCGGGTGCAATGTTTGCTTTAACGGCGGTGTTTGTAAAGCGCGCCACATTCGATTTGCAGCAACCCGATTTGATACTCGCTGCCTTAATCACTCTGACGGTAGTGATGCTGTCACAAACCGTTATTCATGGCATGTGGATTGCTTGGCGCGAACCCACCACCTTACGACAGGTATTCGTCACTTGGCCCATATCGAGTCAAGTGGGCATACTTGCGGCGTTGGGATCTGCTTGCTGGTTTATTGGTTTTGCCACCGCATCTGTTGCCTTGGTGCGCATCGTCGGCCAAGTTGAAGTGATCTTCACTTTATTATTTGCACAATTTTATTTGGGCGAAAAGATAAAATCACATGAAGCTTCCGGGTTATTGTTAGTTGCAACGGGAGTCACATTTGCACTGGTAAGTAGTTTATTGCAATAGCGTGCGCTTAAAATTATTTTCTGATCGCGAGCACACCATCGCCATTAAGCATACATTTGAAACCCGCATTCATTAAGCGCTTGCTGACTTCGTTAGGCACGTTGCGTCCCGTTGTTAATTTGTTTGGTGTTCCAGTGTAGTGAAATAACTTGCCACGCGGCTTGATAACACGTGCCAGCTGATCATAAAACGCCTGTGAATACAGTTCACCCGCAATACCAAATCGTGGTGGATCATGCAGTATGCAATCCACGCTATGATCACCTAAGTTAATGATGTGCTCGGTGATGTCGCCTTGCGTTAACGTGAAACCATCGCTTGTCATAGGTGACCATGGATTAATACTACGCAACCAGATTACGTCGGAATTTTTCTCATAAGACTGTATTTGTGATGCACCTTGCTGCAAACAGCACGCTGCAAAATATCCCAATCCACCACAGGTATCGAGAACTACCTTTCCCTTAGGTTCAATCAATTTCACTTTGCGTTGCGCATCGTCATAGGGGGATATTTTTGCAGTGGGCAACATTTTGATGCCATCAATTTCGAAAGTAGGCGCGCCCCACTCGGTTGGTATCAATTTAATAAGTGACTGCGTATATCGAGCGGCAGGTTCAAACGCTGTTTCGTTCCAGTAGTAGATCGTGCGCTCCTTGCACTGCGGCAGATAAGGATATTGATGTCCGAGCACACTCCAATGAGTGCTGTCGATTTTTACATCGATCTGTGTTCTTGCTAGATCCAGCGAACATGTGATCGTATTCTTGTTCGCACGTTGCGCATCGATAAGCAGTCGATGTTCTTTTACAGTCAGCAGTGGTGACATGTATCAGGGGGTTCTTATCGCACGCAGACCTTATTCTGTCTCAGCTTGCAATACCGGCGCAGGTCTTTGCATGAATGCCGTCAGTAACTGCGCAATTCTTTCGCGCATGTCACGCCGATCGACAATCATGTCAACCGTGCCATGTTCCAACAAGAACTCACTGCGTTGAAAACCTTCCGGCAAGGTTTCACGAACGGTTTGTTGAATGACGCGTGGACCTGCGAAGCCAATCAAAGCACGCGGCTCTGCAATATTGACATCACCTAACATGGCCAAACTCGCCGAAACCCCGCCCATGGTAGGGTCTGTCAAAACCGAAATAAATGGCAATCGTGCCTGAGATAACTTGGCAAGCGCGGCACTGGTCTTCGACATTTGCAACAGCGAATACAAGCCTTCCTGCATTCGTGCGCCGCCGCTGGCAGAAAAGCAGATCAAGGGTTTGCGATGTTGCAAACAATGATCAACCGCGCGCGCAAAGCGCTCGCCCACTACTGAACCCATTGAGCCGCCCATGAATTCAAATTCAAATGCACAGGCAACAACTTCGAGTTTTAATACTGTACCGGCCATGACGATCAACGCGTCCAGTTCATCGGTAGTTTTTTGAGCCAGCGTGAGACGATCACGATACTTTTTACTATCGCGAAATTTCAATGGATCTTCCGGTGAAATTTTTTCTCCTAATTCTTCCACCTCACAATCTACATCGAAGAAACGTTCCAACCGAATGCGAGCGCCAATACGCATGTGATGACTACACTTTGGGCACACGTATTGATTACGTTCCAGTTCGGCGCGATATAACACTGCATCGCAGGTTTCGCACTTCATCCACAAACCTTCCGGCACCGAACGTGTACGACGTTCAGTCTTGATACGGGAAGGCATAATTTTTTCAAACCAGCTCATAGGGTGAATTTCCAATCGGGTATTAGGCGCAGATAATCCATACAATTTAATGTTTCGGCAAGCTCTGTGTGCATTACATACTACTAATACACTGGTTCAATGGTTGGTGCTATCCATTCCGGCCCAGGTGGCCAAGCCGAGGAACGCGCTGCAGAGGGTAACTCCAGCTGCGGCGGGTACATCACACCAAAAAGATACAACCCTCGCGCAGATGCAGTGACGCCACTATGTCTCTGACGATTGCGCATTTGCAACAGCTGCTTTGGCCAATCAATATTTTCGTCACCACGCCCAACCGCAATTAATACTCCCGCGATATTGCGTACCATGTGATGTAAAAATGCGTTTGCGGTGACATCGATCACCACGTATTCATCAACGCGACTGACGCCGATGCGATATAACCGTCGTATGGGTGAGCGCGATTGGCATTCTGCTGCACGAAAAGAGCTGAAGTCGTGAACACCCACTAAGTGTTGTGCCGCGATGTGCATCTGATCTGCGTTCAGTGATTCACGTACCCAGCATACGCGATCGCGCAGTAAGGACGGACGCGGCATGCGATTCAAGATAACGTAGCGATAGCTGCGTGCCAAGGCGTTAAAACGCGCATTAAAATCGTTCGGCACAACTCGCGCCCACAACACGCCAATACTCTCTGCAAGATTAGTATTTGCGCCCATCACCCAACCGCGTTCGGTGCGCTCAGACTGAGTATCAAAATGCACAACTTGCATGCAAGCATGCACGCCAGCATCGGTTCGTCCGGCTGCAGTAACCAAGACAGGATGATTCGCCACAAAAGAAAGCGCTGCTTCCAAGGCATTTTGGATGCCCGTGGCATCTGTTTGTGCCTGCCAACCTGCGAACAGGCTGCCATCATATTCCAGACCCAAAGCAATGCGTGGCATAGTGAAATCAACTATCAATGAAAAAGGGAGCGCGGTTGATACCGGCTCCCCTTCAAAAAATCAAATATTAAAATCAAATACTCATCAGCCAATAGATTCAAGTAAACGTTGTGCTTCTTGCTTTTGTCCGGTATTACCTTCATCGATTACTTCTTTAAGAATACTGCGAGCACCGTCAGGATCGCCCATATCCATATAAGCACGCGCCAAATCAAGCTTGGTTCCAACTTCACTCATCGTGACCGGCTCCATTTCTGGCAACTCCAAAGAAGACTCCATCGCTTCGGTCGGTGCATATCCTGTATTGGGAGAACGTACTGAAGTAAGGCCCTTATTAACCGAGGTCTTGCCAGTATCTTCGAAATTCTCAACATCATGAAGCTGTCCAGTGGCTTCGGCATCAAGCGGCAAGCCGGCAAAATCTATGTCAATTCTTTGCGTGGCGCGATAGATACCGGATCCAGTGAGATCAGGGCGTAACTGTTCAATGGTATCTTCGGAATGTATATCGTAGCGACCCATGTTGACATCAATTTTTTGCGTTGGTTTAAACAAGCCACTATCGCTGATAGCTGCATCAGTCATATCAATCATGCCACTGACGTCATTCAAATCGATTTGCTCCACTGTGATGGTATTATTAGATTTCTCGCCGCTCATGTCCATATCAGCAAAATCTGCCAAGTGTGGCGCTAACATCGTTTGTGCGGCATCGCTTAAGTGAGGCTTTTCGACGGTACGGTCAAAATCTTCGCGCTTGGCAATGCGAGTTGCTTCGTCATCGCCAATAGTTCTCACTGATCCAGTAGTGTCAATGCGGCCAGTTGTTTCCAGATGATCAACATGCAATCCAATTTCATCAATATCGATTTCCGATGTGGGATCGCCTGTGCGATTATCATGACCAAAGGAATCAACATCAAATTGTTCACGAACGGTTTGCGAACCACTATCCGCCAAATCGCTTAGATACGGCGCTTCAATCGTTGGTGTTTCCTGAGTTCTTGCATTTGGATCAAGCTCACGTGTGGACTTATTGCTCACACCACGTTGCGGTTCATCCAACAAGAAATCCAGGCCTGAATCGCCGTGCGTGCGACTATAGTTACCTGAGCGTTCCAACTCAAAGTCCACACCAGCTTTCGCCTGATCACCGTGCGGGGCGTCAAATAGATCCACATCGACACGATGCTCACCACCTTCAAGATTCACATCGACACTTTCACCTGAGGATGAGCGACTACGTTCGCCGCTGAATAATGGATCATCCGGACAAATCTGTTTACCCATGATGAGTACTTTGTCCCACTCTCCCGGCGCAGCTTGATTGCGTGTATCGTGCAAACGGTGTGCGGCATCAAGGAACATATCGCGATTACCCCAGACGAAATAAATCTCTGTCAGTTTAAGCATCAAATCGCGACGCTCTGGGTCCCGTTCAATAGCTAGCTTAACGATGTCAGCAGCCTGATCATATAAGCCGTAAGCCATATGGAAATCGGCTTCTGCCAATGCGTCTTGCTGCTCAACATGCAGTGCGGTTTCGCTGCTTAATGTATCTTCAGACAATACTTGAGCACTAGGAGATTCACGGCGAACTGTAGGAGTGCTTGCGACGGGTTGGTCGTAATCGTTGTGTTCAAATTGATCCACCGGCGCAGAATCATTGAACTCAGTACGTTCATCAGCAAAGCCACGGGAACGACCACGCGTTCCGCGTAATTGTTCATCAAAATCTTGTGCAGTCATTGTCGCAATAGCAGATTCTGATTCCACATTATTGCGACGCTTGCTACGGAAATACACAAGCAACAAGACGATAACGGCAATACCGGCGCCCAGTATCTGCATCCAGTAATCCTGCAATGTATCCAACATGCTTGGCGTGGGTGTTGGTGCAGGAGTTACCGGCTTGAGTGCAGTCACTTCAGTTTCCTGAACTGCAGGTTCAGTTGTTGGAGCCGGTGCGATTGTGGCAGCAGAACTTGCTGCGTCCGCTGTTTCAGTAGAAGAACTGGCCGAAGCTTCCGGAGCGGATTGCGTCGTTGCACTGCTGACACTACTGCTCAGTTGCTTCTGCATCTTTGCCAGTTCAGCATTCTTCAATTCCAATAAGCGCTTTGCTTCTGCTCCCTCAGCCGCTTTGCGAACTGCTTGTTCATTAGCAGCTTTTTCTGCCGCAGCCGCTTTGTTCGTTTCAGCGGCGGACTGAGCCGGCTCTGTTTGCTGTGCAGGCACCAGTCGTAGCCGTTCTCCCTGGTCCTCTTGAGTTTCGGGCGCGGCGGTACGTGCCGCCTTACTGCCATTATTGTTATTGCGCCAAATACCATACTGTCTGGCTACTTCTGCAGAAGCTTCTGATGAAGAGATAGACTCAACATCTGCGGTCGCTGGAATTCGCAATACGGCGCCACTGCGCAACACGTTCATATCACCACCGAACGCCGATGCATTGGCACGATAGATAGCAACCATTAATTGCTTGGTACTTATATTGTCACCACGTAATTTTGCAGCAATCTTCGAAAGTGTATCGGCGGTATTCACTTTATAAGAATCAGTTGAATTGTAACTGACCTGTGGACGCGCTGACGCTGCAGGGACAGATTCTTCTTCCATTGGCGCCGCATTGGGTGTCGGCATGGGCATGACACTACTGCTCGGAGGTGATGGATTTGCTGTTACGTTTGATTCTGCCGTGGTTGGGGTGCCGACGTCATTTGCAGGTGAAGTAATCGCAGGTGTACGTTCTATGGTGCCGCTTGCCTGATCTGGCTCGGAAGCTTGCGTGCGTGGTGTGACCGTGGATGCATCGTCCGTAGTGGGGGTTGAAGCAAAAACTGGCGGATCAAGCAACACAGTGTATTGCCGCAGTACACGCCCGCCCGTCCAACTGACATCGACTAACAAGCTCAGAAAGGGTTCGGACACAGCACTGGTGGAACGCACCTTGATGACTGGTCGACCACCGTTGGTTTCAACTCGCAAATTAAAGCTGGAAAGAAACGCAGGTCGGTCTAGACCACTGCGCTTGAAAGTGTCTTCATTTGCCAAGCCGACACGAATACTGTTCAATTCGTCAGGCGTTGCACTCGCAATTTCGATTTCGGCGTCGAATGGTTGATTCAAAGCAGAATTCAGCCGCAACTCTCCCAATCCCAACGCAAATAGCGTCGTCGGGGACAACAGTGCGCCCAGCAATGCACCCGACAAAAAAAGGCGCATAGTGTTCTTGTTCATCAGCTCTCCTAAACTTCAACCGCCAACATGCGGTTCATGCAAAGCGGTTACAGTGATACATTAACCTTAACCACTTTACTTAACGTGTTCGACTATAGCCTACAACACATGTTTCACCAATGTTTCGGTGATCTACATGTTTAATTAACAAGCAGACCTCATGCGTGAGCAGGAGAGAAGGCTTGGTTAAATAAAAACGGAATCTACGCAACCCATCACCAATTTCCCCGGACATATCCCACAGTTGAATACAATGATGTGTCCGATTGGTATATCCGGTTGGGCTTACGTCGCATTATGAGTATCACATCCGAGGCATGTGACAATAATTCTGATGTCGATTGAACTTAAAATTTGCGACGTGCTTCTGAATGCAAGCCCGGAATGTGATGGAAATCTCATGCAAAGCAGCCAGTTACAGCCGAGCTTTGCAGCATATTCCCGATCATCACATTTAGTGCTCCAACAAGATCCTCAGCATGCGACGTAATGGCTCAGCAGCACCCCATAACAATTGATCTCCAACCGTGAACGCGCCTACATAGTCATCTCCCATGGCAAGCTTACGAATTCGTCCCACGGGAATCGACAAGGTGCCGGTGACCGCCACTGGAGTTAGATCGCGAATGGTCGCTTCACGATTATTGGGAATGACTTTTACCCATTCGTTATCCGCAGCAATTAATGCTTCGATATCTGCCAGCGGTACATTCTTTTTCAACTTAAACGTCAACGCTTGACTATGGCAACGCATTGCACCCACACGCACACAAAAGCCATCCACTGGAACTGCAGAGGTACCAAAACTTTCACCCTGCCCCAGAATCTTGTTGGTTTCGGCCATGCCTTTCCATTCTTCACGTGATTGACCATTACCTAAGTCTTTATCGATCCAAGGAATCAATGATCCAGCCAGTGGTACATCGAAATTCGCAACTTCGTCAGCCGATAAAGCGCGTTGCTTGGCCACGATCTTGCGATCAATCTCCAAAATTGCGCTCTTGGGATCAACCAGTAATGCTTTGACTTCAGCATTGAGCGTGCCGTACTGAACCAGTAATTCGCGCATGTGTTGTGCACCACCACCCGAGGCAGCTTGATACGTTTGTGTGCTCATCCATTCCACCAAGCCTGCTTTGTACAGAGCGCCCAAGCCCATTAGCATGCAACTGACGGTGCAATTACCTCCAATCCAGTTATGAGCATCTTTAGCCAAAGCATTTTTGATGATCGGCATATTGACCGGGTCAAGAATAATTACTGCATCGTTCTTCATGCGCAGTGTCGAAGCCGCATCAATCCAATGTCCTTGCCAACCCGAAGCACGCAGCTTTGAAAATACTTCATTGGTGTAATCACCGCCTTGAGCAGTGATGATAATTTCGCAGCGTTTGAGTGCTTGAATATCAAATGCATTGAATAATTTTGTTTCTGACTTTGCCATTGGAGGTGCAGCACCACCTGCATTCGATGTTGAGAAAAACATTGGTTCAATCAATGCAAAATCGCCTTCGGCTTGCATGCGTTCCATCAATACCGAACCGACCATGCCGCGCCAACCTACCAAGCCCACCAGTCTCATATAAATATTTCCAAAAATGCCAACGAATAAAAACTTACAATAACAAAAAATGAAAAATACGCTAGAAAATTAGCGTTTTATTGTCGTAATAACAGGCGTGGACACGACGACATCAAGATTCTGTGCACGATGCCGTAAAGCATGATCCATTAACACCAACGCCAACATCGCTTCTGCAATGGGCGTGGCGCGCAATCCTACGCAAGGATCATGTCGACCTGTAGTGCTAACCTCTATCGGATCGCCGTTCACGTCGATGGTCTGACCGGCAAGACTGATACTTGACGTTGGCTTCAACGCCATGCTCACCAGAATATCTTGTCCGGAAGATATACCACCTAACACGCCGCCTGCATTATTGCTACGAAAGCCGGTTGGCGTCATCTCATCGCGATGTTCGCTGCCCTTCTGTACAACACTGAGAAAGCCTGCGCCAATCTCCACCCCTTTCACCGCGTTGATGCTCATCATCGCATAAGCAATTTCTGCATCAAGACGATCGAAAATTGGTTCACCCCATCCAGGTGGCACGCCAGTAGCAACTACATTCACCCGTGCGCCAATCGAATCCTCTTCACGCCGAATGTTGGTCATGTACTGCTCAAGCTCAGCAATACGCGATGGATCAGCACAAAAAAATGGATTGTCATCGACAGCATTCAAATCAACTGCATCTAACTTGATTGGACCTATCTGTGCAAGATACCCGCGAATACTAACGCCGTAACGTTCTAGCAAGTACTTGCGTGCAATCGCACCTGCTGCTACGCGCATGACGGTTTCACGCGCTGAAGAACGCCCACCGCCACGATAATCACGGAAGCCATATTTTTGTTGATAAGTGTAATCAGCATGACCAGGGCGAAAACGATCTTTGATCTTCTCGTAATCGCGTGAGCGCTGATCAGTATTCTCCACCAACAAACCAATGGGCGTACCGGTGGTCTTGCCTTCAAACACACCGGAAAGAATTTAGACCTGATCTGGTTCCTTGCGTTGACTGGTGAAGCGCGAAGTACCCGTACGACGACGCTCTACATCGCGTTGAATATCTTCTTCCGTTAAGCTCATTCCCGGCGGACATCCATCGACAATACAGCCGAGCGCCGGTCCATGACTTTCGCCAAAAGAGGTAACGGTAAACAACTTGCCAATCGTGTTGCCAGACATTAATTACACGTTCTGAAAAATATGATGCAACATTGTAGCTGGTTATCAGTCGCTGAGCATATCAGCTGAATACATCACAATACGCTTGCAGTTGTGCCGCGCTCAAAGCAAAGACGCCACCACCACCATGCTCAAATTCCAACCACATAAAGGGCACTTTTGGAAAAGCCTTCTCCAGCGCGTGCTCTGAATCACCAACTTCAACCACCAGCAATCCATGGGGTTCAAGGTAAGCCGCGGCATCGGCCAAAATACGACGTACAATTTCCAGTCCATCAACACCTGCACGCAATCCCAATTCGGGTTCACGCAAGTATTCTTCGGGTAATTTTGCCATTTCAGCATGACTGACATAAGGCGGGTTTGAGACAATCAGATCATAGCGTTGCTTGACGATGCCTTTGAATACATCGGACTGTACGGCCTGCACGCGTAATTGCAATTGAAAGCGCTCAATGTTGATCTGCGTTACCGCAAGTGCATCTTGCGAGATATCCGCGGCATCAACATTCGCTTGCGGAAAAGCCAATGCGCAAGCAATAGCAATGCAGCCGGACCCCGTACCAATGTCGAGAATTCGTCTGACCTTATTGACATCTATCCATGGTTGAAACTGTTGATGAATAAGCTCTGCGAAGGGTGAACGTGGTACCAATACGCGTTCATCTACGTAGAATTCATGCCCTGCAAACCACATACGACGAGTCAAATATGCTGCAGGTTTGCGCGATTGAATGCGCCGTTCCACCAGATCACGTGCGGCCGCGACTTGAGCATCGTTCAGCGCCAGTTGATAGCATGTTGGCGCTTGACTATGCGACAGGTTTGCGCTGAAGAACACCAATTCGGCGGCCTCATCCAGTGCGTTGTCCGAACCATGTCCAAAAAAAACGCTCCCGTTTTCCAGCCGAGTCGCAAGTTCGTGTATCAATTGCTCAACGAGCATTAAGTTACCCATCCATTATTCAAATGCATATTGAAAAATGCAGTGAATGATAAAGCCACTGATGTAATAATGCGCGCTTGAATTTTCCTATCTCAGTTATGCAAAAGCAGCAACAAAAATTTGTCTTCCTGATCATGGTGATTGCCATACTGCTCGGCGGGTGGCTCGCCAATGTCGTCGCTCATGTACGTCAAACGCCACTGGCGTTGCAGACCGGTACGTTAATTTCTCCGCCACGATCGTTGCCTAAGTTTGTTTTACAAGACATGCATGGTCAAAGTGTGTCACAAACGACGTTGGCTGGACGCTGGAGTGTATTGTTTTTTGGTTATACTTCTTGCCCCGATGTGTGTCCCACAACCTTGGCGCAACTATCACAGGTACATAAAGCACTGGCCGGCTTACCGGCAGCATCACAACCACAATTTATTTTTATTTCAGTTGATCCCAAGCGGGACACCGCTGCAAAACTAATCAGCTATTTGCAATACTTCGATGCTGATTTCCAAGGCTTTACCGGCACACCAGCACAACTCGATACATTCACCAAAGCACTGGGAGTCCCCGTCATCATTCAATCAACGGCAGATGGTGCGTACACCGTCGATCACTCCGCATCGTTGTTTGTAATTAATCCTCAGCAACAATTGGCTGCAGTGATTTCGCCGCCGTATCAAACCTCTGCGCTTGCCAGTGACTTGCGATTGCTGACACATTAAAAAGAAGATCATTTGTGAAGGCTCAACTATTTGCAACGATGCAGTATCTGCTGCCCAAACATGGATTGTCGCGCCTGATGCATGCATTGACTCGTGTTCGCTGGCCATGGTTAAAATCGTTAAGCATCGATGTATTCTTGCGCAATTTCAAAGTTGATATGCATGAAGCTGCCGAACCCGATCCTTATGCATATGAAAGCTTCAATGCATTCTTCACACGCACCTTGAAACCATCTGCACGACCGATTGCGGCTGATGCCGATGCCTTTGTCAGTCCCGTTGATGGCACTCTTAGTCAGATTGGCATTATCGATGACCACTCAATGCTTCAAGCAAAAGGTCATCAATATTCATTGTTCACGTTACTTGCAGGGAATGAAGAACTGGCACAACGTTATCGTGGTGGTAGTTATGCATGCATTTATCTCGCTCCTTTCAATTACCATCGCATTCACATGCCTTTGACCGGCATATTGACCACGACGATTTATGTTCCCGGCGATTTATTCAGTGTCAACCTTGCCACAGCGCAGCATGTTCCCAATCTTTTTGCACGCAATGAACGTGTCATCTGCGATTTTGATTCTTCACAAACTCGATTTGCAATGGCGTTCATTGGCGCGCTGTTTGTAGGCAGTATTGAAACGGTATGGGCAGGTGAAATCAATCCCATACCGCGTCACAAAACCATTGTGCAACTTGATAAAGGTCGGGGCCTGCAGTTGAACAAAGGCGTAGAGGCTGGACGTTTCAACATGGGCTCAACAGTCATCGTGTTAGTTGAATGTGATCGAATGGAATGGAATAACAGTCTGCAATCAGGCAGCGCGGTTAAATTAGGTCAACGCCTTGGCACATTAAAAACTTCATGAGTGAAGAGCGACATCATTGGCGTCCGGGCGCAACCTTTACAACACTGGAACGTCGCGCCG